>JAAUSV010000068.1 GCA_012032525.1 Leptolyngbyaceae cyanobacterium SL_7_1 | reverse complement strand
CCCGACGATCGCCAGGTCAAGTAGAGTCTGGTAGAGGAAACACGGCATCAGACATACAGCACTTTCAAGTGCATGAGGTACAAATTTTTCGTTGAGAGCCGCGCGGAGCGCGGCTCTCAACGAAAATTTGGTTCTATCAAAGCGCAAAGCGCTGTAAATCAAGTGCTGGGTTCTGAGAATGATTATCATTTTAGTTGTATTATAGAGGGTGGTTTGCAGTGGATGAATCGTGAGGAGAAAATTAAAACCCCCCTGATGCCATTACTAACCATCACACTGGCTAGTCTGAATGCAATGGTAGAGGCAAATAGGGGGAGGTGTCTTGGAGTTGCTTGAGATAAACATCCATGCGAGTGGATGTACCCACCACGTCGTCTACTGCTAGTGGTGCTGATGGCTTGGCGGGCAATTGCTCAAGCCTCTGCCGAATTTGCTCAATCGTTGCCCAGCTAATGGGCTGACATTGGCTTTGTGCCTTTGTCTTGCAACTTGCCAAACTTGCCGGAGTTTGTTGCACCGACAGACTATAGCCTCGATGCGCTTCGACATCAATCACTGCAATCACCGAAATCTCTAGCCCCTTCTCAGTGCGACTCTGACTGCCGTTGTAAAACCAATCCAATCCATAAGTCGCTTTGCCACTTTTGGCAATAAACGAGCAGCCCATCGCGCCAATACAAGTCGCACTGCTTGGAATCGCCGCCGCGATGACTTCAGCATTCAAACGCATAAAGCAAAACGCTTGGCGGTAATGACGACGGTAAGTTTTTTCCGACAACTCGCTGTAACGACTCAAGTTGGTGTAGTTGACTTTGCCACAGACCAGCAAAATTGTGGGAAATAGCGTTAATAAAAACTTTTGTTGCGGTTTGTCAAAGACCCCATTTTGGCAAATAGGGCTTGTAGAATAGTTTTCATCGCTACCTCTGGGTGTTTGACGCAATATCTGCACCTTACAAACGGAGGTAGCTTTTTGTCCAGAGCCTTGTTCTCTCGAAAAACTGTCCGGACTATTGACAAACAGAGGTAGCTTTTTGTCTAGAAGCTTGAATTTCCTCCCCAAAAACTGTCCGAACTATTGTTGATAGTACCGTTGCATTTGAGCTTCAATTAGGGCAGGGTAAGGTTGCATTGATTTTCCGGTTCACCGTCTACTTCTCTAGCTTACAAATGCAGAAGGTAGAATTACATCTTATTTAATTCACGATCCTAAGTCGCACGTTCACGAATTATGTGTTGATATCGGCAGGGTTAGGGGCGTTGAGTGCGGTGGGCGGAATGTTGGTTTCAGCCGCATTTAACTTGCCATCGGGTCCGAGTATTGTGGCGACGCAATTGGCGATTTTTCTAACGGCAATAGCATTCCCTCGATTGCGTGTCTTGGGACAGGGGTAGAAGCACAATGATACTTCAAGGTTCAATCTAGTTTGCAGCACGGTGAATTGGGAATGGACTGCTGCAATATATAGCAATCCTATTTAAATCATGAAATCCTGCCGCCCCAGATCCCCGGCTTCTTCTGGAGAAGCCGGGGATCTTTGTTTCGCAGTTGATTTAGGATTGCTGTAGATTTGAAAGCCCTAAATAATCTCACCGTTGAGGGCGATTGATTATGCAGTCAATCTAGGGAACAGTATGAAAATAGGTTCCGTATTGAAGACCGGGGAAGAACCAATTCAGTTCAATCAAAATCGTTGCTAAGACAATTAGGGTTAGGGTTGCTACTACGGGAGCAACAGTGAGATATTTCAACAGGTATTGCATGGTTTGTTCTCTTGATAAAGGGGACATTAACGGGGAGAAATCGGAATTTCCTCATCCTTGGCGGTGAGTTGTCCACTAAGGAATTCGGTTAGGGCTAACAGGGGCCATAACAACCCTTTAGAGAGTGCTTGCAGAGCGATCGATACGTCAATGAAAATCTCTAGTTGCTCTGGTGTTTGCGATCGATTTGCCGCTTGCAAATAGGTGCGTCCTGACCAGCCAATAAAACCCGCAATGTAGAGAAACAGAGCGATCGGAATCACTACATCAATGGTGCGATCGAGGCGATCGAGCGGTAAATGGGGTAGCCCATCCTCCCCACAGAGTAATTCTGAGGAATAGGTTTCAAAGGGGCGAGTGTAGTAATACCCATCTGGCGCACTAGCTTGACGTTGCTGAAATACAGACGACTGACTACAGGGAATCAACGTTGTATTGACAGCTAACGCTGGAGAAATTATGAAAAACCAAACGATCGGGACAACTAATAACACTAATAATCGCGTCAGTAATTTCTGCATAGGGTCATCTCTTGTGAGTGTTGATTGTTGTTAAACTTCTTCCTCGATCGACTCCCGCTCGATCCACAGAAACACCAATGCCACTACTGGAAACGGCAGAATGTAGAACACAAGGGGAATCATGATCCAGGGTAGCCAGGAAGCAGCGTATGCACCTGTCAGTTGGGTAAGATCTGCCATAGTTGAGTTCCTCCAAAAATAAGTAAATTTAGCTGTTAGCTGTTAGCTAATAATCAAACGCTAATTGCTAAAATGCTTGACTAACATTGACTGCTCCGCGCAAAATTGCATCGAGATCGCCAAAATTTTCCAGTAGGAAATAGGCAAATACCGCGCCACCCATTGAACCTAGGAAAATGCCGCCACCCAATTGAAACCAATCTTCCTTCTTTCGCAGGGGACGCAGATCGTCTTTAGAGTGGAGGCTGTAGGAACCTCTGGGGTTGCCCTGGAAGGTGCGATCGCAAAATCGAAATACCTAGACAGGCGGATACTGCAATATAAATGGCGGTGATGAAGCCGCTGAGATTGGCTCCGTGGGCGGTTTCCCGCAGGGGACCAATCACGACTTCGGGACCGACTAAAAAATAGCCGTGTGCCATGCCGATCTCCAAGCCGCGCATAAAGGGCGTCAGCCCCGGACGGTAGGCGGGTAGATTTTGAATGTAAGCTTTGACGATGGGAGAATCATTGATCGGTGTGGAAAGATTGCCCCTCCATGGGTCGCCTTTGTAGGGCTTGATCATGTCATCGTCTGCGTAGGGATTTGTAATCGTGGCTTCTTGAGATGTGGTCATGATCGAGTACTCTTAGTAGTGAGTGGGTGAATCAAAAGAAAGTCCTGATCACTACCCCTAGCATCAGGACTCCATGAGACAAGGAGAGTCTCAAGCTCTGGTGAGTTTGGAGTACGGAGTTTGGGTCGATCGCAGTGGCTCAACCCAAACTCCGGGTTAGCGATTTAGTTTTATCCTCCAAACCTACTTGCCGTAGAGGCAATTAGAAACGCCCCATAGGTGGCAATGTAGCCGACCGTAAAGTGGGTCAATCCAACTAACCGTGCCTGCACGATCGATAGCGCAACGGGTTTGTCTTTGGGATAACCAAAGGACAAGGGCGTGTTTTCGTGTGCCCACATTAGGGTTTCAATCAATTCCTGCCAATAACCCCGCCAGGTAATCAGGAACATAAAGCTGACCGCCCACACCAAGTGACCAAACAGGAACATCCAAGCCCAGACGGCTAGATTATTCATGCCATAGGGGTTGTAGCCGTTGATCAACTGGGCAGAATTGAGCCAGAGATAATCGCGGAACCACCCCATCAGGTAGGTCGAGCTTTCATTGAACTGGGCAACGTTGCCGTTCCAGATCGCCAGGTGTTTCCAGTGCCAATAGAAGGTAATCCATCCCAAGGTATTCAGCATCCAGAACATGGCGAGGTAGAAGGAATCCCAAGCTGAAATATCGCACGTGCCACCCCGACCGGGACCGTCGCAAGGGAAGGCATAGCCAAAGTCTTTCTTGTCGGGCATCAGCTTGGAGCCACGGGCATCCAGTGCACCTTTCACCAAGATTAGGGTGGTGACATGCAGACCGAGGGCGATCGCATGGTGGACATAAAAATCTCCGGGACCGATCGTCAGGAATAACGAATTCGTTCCATTATTCACCGCCTCTAACCAGCCCGGTAGCCAGACGTTGGCATGGTTGGGCCACGCGGTAGAAGCAACGCTATCGGAATTGGAAAGCAGCGTATTGATACCATACAACGCTTTGCCGTGTGCCGCCTGAATGAACTGGGCGAATACGGGTTCAATCAGGATCTGCTTTTCAGGTGCACCAAAGGCAACTTCACAATCATTGTGAACGTATAACCCTAGCGTGTGAAAGCCCAGGAACAGCGACACCCAACTCAGGTGCGAGATAATTGCTTCCTTGTGCTGCAACATCCGATCCAGCACATTGCCTTTGTTTTGCACCGGGTCGTAATCGCGCACCAGGAAGATCGCCCCGTGGGCAAATGCCCCCACCATCAAAAACCCAGCAATGTACTGGTGATGGGTATAGAGCGCCGACATGGTGGTGTAATCCCTGGCAATAAAGGCGTAGGGCGGCATCGAGTACATGTGCTGTGCCGTCAGGGAACTGGCGACTCCCAAGGCTGCCAAGGCAAAGGCAAGTTGGAAGTGCAGCGAGTTGTTATAGGTGTCATACAAGCCCTGATGGGGCAAGTTAAACGGTCCCTCCACCGATTTGCCAAAAAAGGTCTTGGAATTCATCATCTCTTTGATGCTGTGTCCGATCCCCAATTGGTGCGATACATGTGCCCTGCGATGATGAAGATGACGGCGATCGCCAGATGGTGATGCGCCATATCCGTCAGCCAGAGCGACTCGGTTTGGGGATGGAAGCCACCCAAGAAAGTGAGAATTGCCGTTCCCGCCCCCTGAGAAGTGCTGAACCCATGATCTGCCGTATCGGGATTTTGCGCGTAAACTGCCCAGTTGCCCGTGAAGAAGGGTGCCAAACCCGCTGGGTGAGGTGGGGTGGTGAGGAAGTTATTCCAACCGACGTGCTGCCCCCGCGATTCAGGAATGGCAACGTGGATTAGGTGACCCGCCCATGCCAGGGAACTGACGCCAAACAGCCCTGCCAAGTGGTGATTCAGCCGCGATTCGGCATTCTTAAACCACGCCAAACTGGGACGGAAGCGGGGTTGGAGATGTAGCCATCCGGCATAGAGAAATACCGCTGCCAGCAGCAACAGAAACAATGCGCCCGCAAACAGATCAGCGTTCGATCGCATCCCAATCGTGTACCACCAGTGGTAGACCCCGGAATAGCAAATATCTACCGGGTTGCGTGCCCCTGCTTGGGTGTAGGCGGCGATCGCCGGAGGACCAAACTGGGCATCCCAGATGGCATGGGCGATCGGGTGCACCGCAATGGGTCTTTGATCCACACTTCAAAATTACCTTGCCAAGCTACGTGAAACAGGATGCCAGAGATCCACAGGAAAATGATTGCTAGATGACCAAAGTGGGAGGCGAAGATCTTTTGGTAAAGATTCTCCTCCGTCATGCCATCGTGGCTCTCAAAGTCGTGGGCGGTGGCGATCGCATAGAACACCCGCCGTGTGGTGGGGTCTTGCGCTAAATCCTGACTAAATTTAGGAAATTTGGTCGCCATAGTTAACCGTAAATGAATGGGTTATGAGATAGGGATCTCGAATTGATTGAGGCACGATGTCCGATTGACTGACAAAACCATTGAAAGATCGTAGGTTGGGTTGAGGCACGAAACCCAACGCAAAACAATTGTGGGTGTTGGGTTTCGCGATGCTCAACCCAACCTACGCGAAAAGTTTTATCAATCAACCAGAGCAGACAATTCTGGGTAGGGGTTCAACTACCCCAGCGTCAACATTCGTGCCAGGAAGAAAGCCCAGGTGGTGACAATGCCGCCCAACAGATAGTGAGCCGCACCGACCGCTCGACCCTGGATGATGCTCAAAGCCCTGGGTTGGATCATCGGTGTGATCTTCAGCTTGTTGTGTGCCCAAACGATCGACTCGATCAGCTCCTGCCAATAGCCGCGACCGCTGAACAGGAACATCAGACTAAAGCCAAAGACAAAGTGACCCCCCAGGAACAGCAACCCATAGGCAGAGAGGGCTGTGCCGTAGGAGCCGATCGCCTGAGTTGCCTGTGCCCAGAGAAAGTCCCGCAACCAACCGTTGTTGGTGATTGACGACATCGCAAAGTTGCCGCCCGTAATGTGGGAAATCGTGCCATCGGCGTTGACTGTGCCCCAGACATCCGATTGCATTTTCCAGAAGTAGTGGAAAATCACGATCGATAGGGAGTTATACATCCAGAACAAGCCGAGGAAGACGTGATCCCAAGCGGAAACCTGACACGTGCCACCTCGCCCCGGACCATCACAGGGGAAGCGGAAACCGAGGTTTGCCTTATCGGGAATCAAGCGGGAACTGCGGGCAAACAGCACTCCCTTGAGCAACACCAACACCGTCACATGGATCGTAAAGGCATGGATATGGTGGATCAGAAAATCCGCTGTACCCAGGGGAATTGGCATCATCGCCACCTTGCCACCCACCGCCACGATGCCACCGCCAAAGGCGTAGCTGACGGGTTGGAGCAATCCGGGAGCCGTGGTTCCCAGTCCGCCCAGTTCAATATTCTGTAAGCCACCGAAGACGTTGCCCAGTGGTTCCGCCGCCTGTAGTCCTGCCCCGATCGCCGCTGTGTGAATGTGCTGAATCCACTGAGCAAACACAGGTTGCAGTTGAATCCCCGTATCCGAGAACATATCCTGTGGTCGCCCAAAAGCTCGCATGGTGTCGTTGTGACAATACATGGCAAAGCTATGGAAACCAAGGAATTGACACACCCAGGCAAGGTGAGAAATGATAGCATCTCGATGGCGCAACACCCGATCGAGCACGTTATTAATATTCTCAGCCGGGTCATAATCTCGCACCATAAAGATGGCGGCGTGTGCCCCAGCACCAACGATCAGGAATCCGCCAATCCAGACATGGTGCGTGAATAGCGACACCACCGTGGCATAATCTGTTGCCAGATGGGGATAGGGCGGCATCGCTGACATGTGATGCGCCACAATGATGCTAATCGACCCCAACATCGCTAAGTTAACGGCTAACTGAGCGTGCCACGATTTTGTTAGCACTCCATACAAGCCCTTGTGTCCCACCGGACCGATGAAGCTCAAGAAGGGCAACATATTCGGCGTTCTAGCATCATCCAGCATTTCCTTGATGCTGTGCCCAATTCCCCAGTTGGTGCGGTACATGTGTCCCGCAATGATGAAGAGGACGGCGATCGCCAAATGGTGATGGGCTGAATCCGTCAGCCACAACCCCCCCGTCACCGGGTTCAACCCACCCTTAAAGGTGAGAAAGTCGGAATATGCCCCCCAATTCAACGTAAAGAAAGGCGTTAATCCCTTGGCAAAGCTGGGAAACACCTCCGCCATTAGCCCAGAGTTGAGGATAAATTCGTGGGGCAAGGGAATGTCTTTGGGAGCTACACCGGAATCCAGCAGCTTATTGATCGGCAACGCCACGTGAATCTGGTGCCCAGCCCAGCCCAGCGACCCCAAGCCCAGCAAGCCTGCCAAGTGGTGGTTTAACATTGCCTCCGCATTTTGAAACCACTCTAACTTGGGAGCACGTCGGTGATAGTGAAACCATCCGGCAAACAGCATCAATGCTGCCATTACCAAACCACCGATCGCCGTGCAATACAACTGGAATTCGTTAGTAATCCCCGATGCTCGCCAGAGTTGGAACAACCCGGAGGTAATTTGAATTCCCCGGAAACCGCCGCCGACATCGGCATTGAGGATATCCTGCCCCACCAAATTCCACACCACTTGGGCACTGGGTTTGACATGGGTGGGATCGGTCATCCACGCCGAGAAATTGGAGAAGCGAGCACCATGAAAATACATGCCACTCAGCCAAATGAACACGATCGCCAGGTGTCCAAAATGTGCCGCAAAAATCTTGCGGGAAATATCTTGTAAATCACTGGTATGGCTATCAAAGTCGTGGGCATTGGCGTGGAGATTCCAAATCCAGGTGGTGGTTTTGGGACCTCGCGCTAGGGTGCGATCGAAATGCCCTGGTCTAGTCAACGGTTCCAATGTAGTCGGAACGGGGTTGTCATCTACCGTGACTCTGACTTCTTGCCTCCGCCCAGGAGGACTAATAGACATTAGAGACTCTCCTCTTTACTAAAAAACTTCCTAAGTGCCTGCTTGTATCTCTTGTGGGGTGGGCATCTCGCCCGCCCAACTCCGGATTGGGCGGGCAAGATGCCCGCCCCACAAACCATTTGCTAATCGCGAATTGCTAACGGCTCATCCCAGATCTCCAGATCGGATGGAAAAACCTGGGGCGTGCGATCGCTCACCGCTGCCATGCCCAAATTTACCTGGTGAATCGCGTCTGCCCAGGTGGGAATTACCTGTCCTTGACTCTGGATTAGCGAGGTGTCATTAAAGGTCAACGGTCTGAAGTTAAATGCCGCAATATCAACTCCCAAGGCGGCTGACCAAATCCCCGCAACGGGTAGGGCGGCTAGGAAGAAATGTACGGACCGGGAGTTTGGAAAACTCAAGCCCTTCCAAAACATCCCCTGTTGGAACGTTTGAGCTTTATGGAAGCTGTAGGTGGATTGGGGCGACTCATGGGAGCCACTCGCAGAATCCGTGTTGGATGGATTTACCGTGGACTTGCGCAGCAGGGTCGAGGTGACAAGCGCCCCATGCACTGCCGCCAAAAATGCCCCACCAAACACCCCAATTACGCCCAATTGATGGAACGGACTCATAAGAATGTTGTGGTCTGCCTGCAAGACAAACATAAAATGGAATGTTCCCGAAATGCCCAAGGGCATTCCCTCAGAAAATCCGCCTTGTCCGATCGGATAGATCAAAAACACTGCCATGGACGCTGCCACCGGGGCGGTGAAGGCTAGCGAGATCCAGGGACGCATCCCCAACCGATAGCTCAACTCCCACTCGCGATCTTGATAGCAAATAATCCCAATCAGAAAATGCAACACGATCAACTGATAGGGTCCCCCATTGGTCAGCCACTCCTTGACAGAAGCCGCTTCCCAGATGGGGTAGAAATGTAGCCCGATCGCCTCAGAGGTGGGCACGACCGCCGCCGTAATAATGTTGTTGCCACTGAGGAGGGAACCCGCCACCAATTCGCCCGTGCCATTGACATCTACCGGGGGAGCTGCAATTAGGGCAATGATAAACACCGTTGCTGCGGTCAGCATTGTGGGAATCATGATCACCCCAAACCAGCCGATGTAGATGCGGTTGTTGGTGCTCGTTACCCACTGACAAAACTGTTCCCAGGAAGCGGAAATGGATCTGCCTGGGAGGGAAGGTGGGGTTGCAGGAATTTGGTCGGGTCGATCGCCAGGGTTGGCGATCGCTCGACCAAAATGTGTCATCATGAAGGTATTAGCTCCTTTGCGTAAGTAGGGAGTTGCCCGTTGCAGTGATTTCTCAGGTCTGTTGCAACGGGCATATTTTTGAGGACTTTTTTGAAAGTGTGCAACCACACGGTTCCCCCAAGTAGTGTCAAGGGCTTGAGTGGGTCGTGCTGAATACACACCCAATAACAAAACCTTGAGCGATCGTGCTTAATTAACCAGGTAATAGCGGAAAAGGGAGACAAACCAGCGTGGACTGCTGATTGCAGGAATACAAACTGGGTTTCCTTAACTGCTAAGGGTAGGGAAAAAAAATGAAGAACTTATGAAGACCGCGCTGTGCTTAAAGAAAGTTATGGTTACGTGGCTCAGGTCTATGAACAAGATAAGAAAGTTAAAGCTCTATAATCACTTGATTGGCAAGCTATTTGTACTTCTACACTCACTAAACCCAGGATTTTTTTACAATTGAGCAGGCGGAGTGAGTTCGATCGAAGCTGATTTAAACAAAAATCTCTGCAATTTGATCCGCCAAAGTGAGTGGATCGTAAGGTTTTGTGATCACAGCCGCCACATGCAATTGGTTGTAGCGACGATGATCGGCAGGTTGAGCTTTGGCGGTCAGCAGCACAATTGGAATGTGTTGGGTAACTGGATCAGTGCGGAGTTTTTCTAAGGTCGCCAGCCCATCGACATCCGGCATCATCACATCCAACAACACCGCATCGGGTTGTTCAGCCATTGCTTTCTTTACGCCTTCGACACTAGAACCTGCGGTTGAAACCTGCCATCCCTTGGCAACCTCTAAACATACCTGCGTCGCTTCTCGAATGTCAGGTTCATCGTCAATAATTAAGATTCGCTTCGTCATGGCTCAAACTATCTCTACTCGTAGGTTCACTCAAGGCTAGCGTAAAGCAAAACGTACTCCCTTCTCCCACCACACTCTCCACCCAAATTTGACCACCGTGTTGCTGCACAATTCCCCGACAAATCGTTAGCCCTAACCCCGTTCCACCCTGGCTGCGCGACGTAGAGGCATCCACCTGTTGAAAGCGATCGAAAATGGTTTCCAACTTATCTCCGGGAATGCCAATCCCTTGATCCCTGACGCAAAAGAGAATGTAGTCTGAGGAATCGGGGACGGCTTCACTGGATGGGTCGCTGGGTACTCCCGGTGCTTGCAGCACTTCAGCCGTAAGCCAGACGGTAGAACCAGCGGGAGAAAACTTAATGGCATTGCTGAGGAGATTGGTGAGGGTTTGGATGATGCGATCGCAATCTGCCCACAAATTCACCGAGACCGTGGTGACAGCAAGAAAAATCCCTGCTTTGTCCGCCATTGCCCGCATCACATCTACGGATTGGGTCATCAGCTCCGCTGCATTACACAGGTTCTTTTCCATCGTCACTTTGCCAAACTTGATCCGCTCAATGTCGAGAATGTCGTTGATCAACCGCACCAAGCGATTGGTGTTGGACGACGCAATCTCTAGCATTCGCTGGCTACGTTCGGGGTGATTGTTGAGCCAACCACTGGCTAGCAACCCCAAGGTGCTGCGAATCGAGGTTAGGGGAGTCCGCAACTCGTGGCTGACGATCGAGACAAATTCGTCCTTCATTTGCTCCACCAGTTGGCGATCGGTGATGTCTTTAAATAAGACCACCGCTCCAACAATTCGATCGCACTCCCGGATGGGGCTACTGACATATTCCACGGGGAAGTGAGTGCCGTCCTTTTGGCAAAAGGTATCGCCTGTGCGGTGCTGCACCTTACCATCCCGCAGTGTGGTGTAGATGGGGCTTTCCTCTGGCAAATATGGGGTGCCATCGGCATGGGCATGGTGCAACAAACTGTGCATCTGCTGCTGGATCAACTCTTCCACCTCGTAGCCCAGCATCCGCGCCGCCGCCGGATTGGCAAAGGTGATTTGACCTTGGGAATTTAACCCATAGATGCCCTCGGCTGCCGAGTTGAGGATCAATTCATTTTGGTGACTCAACCGTGCCAAGGATGCCTCAGCTTGTTGCCGCTCCAGCAATGCCCGTTCCCGCTCTGCCACTTGTTGCACCAATTCGGCATTGGCTTGTTGCAGTTCATTGGTGCGCTCTAGCACCCGTTGCTCCAGTTCAGCATTGAGCGCAGAGATTTTGATTTCTGCCTGTTTGCGTTTTTGAATGTCGCGCTTTAGGTCAGCGTTTAGTGTCCACACCTGTTGATACAACCCCCCCTGGTGGATCGCCAGGGCAAAATGGTCACTCAACGCCTGCACCAGAGCAATATCGGCGGCAGTCCACTGGTGTGCCTGACCCTGTTTCAACTCGCGCCACGTCTCAAACGATCGCCGGGGCAGGGCTTGGCGATCGTCACTCCAGTTGATCTGCCCCGCCCAAATGCGCTCCGTGTCAATTTCGCGTCGAAAAATCGTCAGGTAGCCCAACGGTTGTTGGCGGTAGTGCAGGTGGACAATCAGCAAACTCCGTGCCTGGATTGAGAGAAACGCCAGTGCCAGATCAGAGGGCAGGGTGGCACTATAGAGATCGGCGATCGCCCAGATCGTGTCCTCCCCGATCGGCGGCTCCATTGCCAGCCAGGAGCGCCACTGGGGGTGCTGTTCGATCAAGGCAGGGTGGGGGTCAGCGGGGGTGATCACGGGTTGAGCGCCGTAGGTCACGAGTTGGGGGGATTGGTAGCTGGGCAGGGCAATGTAGATCCTGCCGCCGCAGCCCTGTAGAGCCTGCACTGTTTTTTCGATCGCCTCCTGCAACTGGGTTTCAGGCGTAGCATTCAGCAATGTGGCAATCTGGTTAATCGTGGCTTCTTGGGCAGCCCGTTGGCGGGTTTGATTGAGCAGCGTGGATTGGGCGATGGCGATCGACACCTGATCGCTGATCAGTTGCACCATTTCCAATTCCTGTTCGCTGATCGGTCGGGGCATGGAGTGGTGCGACACCAGCAACCCCCAGAGGCTTTCGCCTTCCAAAATTGGCACCACCAACGACGATCGCACCCCCATAGCGGTCAAATATTCCACATGGCAGGGATCAACGTCCCGAAAGCGGATGTCGCTGCCCAAGGTCGCCTCCGCATCGGGGCGATCGCTCTCCAGGGAACTGACGCCAATTTGCTGAGCCGTGATATCGACGATCGATCGCTGCCGAGCCGTTAGAAATAACTCACGGGCACTGGCAGGGATGTCTTCTGCCGGAAAGTTGTGTCCCAACAAAGACGGTAAGCGCCCCGCCTGAATCACTTCAGCCACCACTTCCCCGCTGCCATCTTCGTGGAAGCGATAGACCTTGACCCGATCGGTTTGCAAAAACGCCTGCACCTCCGTCACCGTTGCCGTGAGGATTTCTGACAACTCCAGCGATCGGCGAATCCGGTTGGTCATGCGGTGCAACAAGACCGCTAGGGAGTTGAGTTGTCCCGGTGCAGCCTCTCCAGCCGCCCATGCGCCAGCCACATCCTTGGGAGATTGGGTCATTGCGGCTCACCTCACCCATGCCGCTAAACTCTGCGATAGTTGCACCCGCTCTAGCTGGTTTAGCATGGTCAGCACCGATCGGGGTCAGTTTGCTTGCTAATCAAGGCATCGGCTCCCGCGTTGAGGGCTTGGTGCAGGGTTTTGGCATCATCATGGATCGTCAAAAACACGATCGGCAACTGACACCAACGGGGCGTGCTGCGCAACGCCTGACACAGTTCAATTCCATTCACGTGCGGCATTTCAATGTCCAAAATTACCGCGTCGGGCATTGTCTCTGGCAACACTTGCCAAAACTGAGTCACATGCTCCAGGGTTTGAATGTGCAGCCCCCAGGGTTCCAAGTAGGTCTGCATCGCCGCCAGGATTTGCGGATCATCATCCAGCATGAGCAGGCGTTTTAATCCAGGGGAACGGGGCGATCGCACGTGCAGCATGATCGCCAAGATTTGCTCAGCAGCGAGTTTGGGTAACACGGACCCCACCCCCGCCTGCGCCAGCTTGACCCGCAGTTCCAACTGCGTTTGCTCAGTAAACAGCAACACCGACCGGGACAGGGGCGGACGGGTGAGTTCGCGGATTAACGCCAAACTTTCGGGTAGCGTCTCGGTAAGGGAACGATGGAGCACCCATATATCATCTGCCCGTAGGGGATGGGCACTGGCTAGGTGGAGCACTTGCTCGACGAGGGCGGCATCGTCGTCAACAATCACTACCAGTGGGTTTCCTTGGGGTTGGACTGGTTTGGATGGCTCAATTCCATCTTGATGCAGTGCGGTTTTAAGTTGGGCAACCAACCGCGCTAACCGCGGCAGATCTCGTGGATTGAGGGGGCGATCGGGGTGCAACGACTGTTCCAAGGTCTGCGCCAATTGGCAACCCGTAGACAACCCAAACACCCCCAATGCCCCTGCCATTTTGTGAGCCGCATGCCACGCCGCGCGACGAGAGGTGTCCGCCACCGTTCCCCGTTGCCAAGTGGCGATCGCCTGCTCCACAATCTGCACCCGATCGAGATTGTGGGGGCGGTATTTTCTCCATAGCTGGCTGAGCGCCGATCGAGTCTGGTGGTGGACAGCATCCTCCCCAGTAATCTTTTTGGTGAGGGCGGATGGGACAACCGCTGGGTTAGGCGATGGATCGCCCTGCGCTATAGGAATCAAGCGATCGGGGTACAGCAATTTCTCAAAGGCACTGGGTGGCTGGGTGGGTAGGGGGCTTGCCGTCGAATTAGGCACTGAATTAGGCACTGAATTAGGCACTGAATTAGGCATTGAATTAGGCATTGGAGCTTGCCGCAGGCGATAGCCAATGCCATACACCGTTTCAATGAAATTGGTGGGTGCCCCTGCCTGTTTCAACTTTTGCCGCAATCCCTTGATGTGGGCGGTTACGGTGTCTTCCCCCGGACTTTCCTCCGAATTCCACAGATGTTCCAAAATATTGCTGCGGCTAAACACATGCCGGGGGTTGCGCAGAAATAGCTCCAGCAGGCGGTATTCCTTGGGGGTGAGGGCAAGGGGGCGATCGTCGTAGGTGACTTGGCAAGACATTGGCTCTAATTGCAACTGCTCCCATTGCAACAGGGGAGCAATCAGGGCGCTTTTACGGCGCAACAACGCTCGAATTCGTGCCAACAATTCAGAAAAATCAAACGGTTTGGTGAGATAGTCATCGGCTCCCGCATCCAGCCCAATGACGCGATCGTGGCTGGAATTTTGAGCGGTCATCAGTAGAACCGGGGTGGTGTAATGGTGCGATCGAAACTGCCGACAAAGTTCTACTCCGTCACACTTGGGTAAGACCAAATCTAACAAGATCAAGTCATACCCAAAGGTTTCCATCAATCGCCAACCTGTTTCACCATCCGCTGCTAAATCAACAGCGTAGTGTTCTTTGACTAATAATCCTTCTAGTGCGTCTGCCATGCACTCGTCATCTTCCACCAGCAGAATCCTCATGCGTTAACCTCGTCTGCTTAGAAACGTTGAATGGTGATTGATAAGGGGGCTAAGAACTATTAAGAAAACTCTGTTTTTACTTATGGAGGTAACATCAAACTTTATGCTATGTCTCTAAAAAACAAATAAAGTTTAAACTTACACATGTTTGTTTATAGTTTGTGAGTGGCGACTCATTTTGAGTTAATCAACCCCCGCTTTGAGGCTCTGCCTGGAAATGAAGAATTCCCAGCTTCTGCCAAGAAGCCAGGAATTTGAGGATGAAGGCGATCGCTCAACAATCCGTCACAACTCAAGCTGTTGCCCTTCTGCGGGTTTCAGCGTCACCCACCTTTTGGAACACGCCAAACTCAACCTGTTCGATATCCAAATTGGGGTCGATGCCCGCAAACACATCTCGAAAGATGGTGCGCGTTCCGTGCCACAGGTGCCCAAAGAACCAGAGCAATGACCAGCAGACATGGGCAAAGGCAAACCAACCCCGTGTACTGGTGCGAAAAATCCCGTCTGAGTCAAACGTTTGGCGATCGAACTCAAAGGGTTCACCCAGTTGTGCCTTACGAGCATACTGCTTCACCAATCCTGGATCACGCACCGTCTGCCCATCCAAGCTGCCGCCAACAAAGCTCACCGTGACGCCCGTTTGCTCAAAGCTGTAGGTTGCCTCTGCCCGACGGAAGGGAATATCGGCACGCACAATGCCGTCGCGATCGAATAGCACCACCGGAAAGTTTTCAAAGAAATTGGGCATCCGGCGCACCGTCAATTCTCGACCAGCGGCATCCTGGAAAATTGGGTGTCCCAACCAACCCTGGGCGATGCCATCGCCATTCACCATTGCTCCCACCCGAAACAAGCCTCCCTTGGCAGGGCTATTGCCCACGTAGT
This sequence comes from Leptolyngbyaceae cyanobacterium SL_7_1, assembly GCA_012032525.1. Lineage (GTDB taxonomy): Bacteria > Cyanobacteriota > Cyanobacteriia > Elainellales > Elainellaceae > JAAUSV01. The sequence goes on along the minus strand of JAAUSV010000068.1, from coordinate 1,340 downwards.
CATAAAACGCCAGTTTCTCAGGAATGGTTGACCACGCCTCTGAGACGGTCTTACCCGTGGCTAATTGGCGTTGTACGCGGCGATCGATTTCCTGTTGAAAATAGTGGCTATCCCATTGATAGCGGGTCGGTCCAAATAACTCGATCGGAGTTGTGGCACTGCCATACCACATGGTGCCAGAGACCACGAACCCGGCAAAAAAGAAGGTGGCTAGACCGCTTGCCAACACCGTTTCGATGTTGCCCATGCTGAGCGATCGATACAAATTTTCCGCCGGACGCACTGCGATGTGAAACAACCCGCCCATAATCCCCACAATTCCCGCTGCAATGTGGTGGGCAACCACGCCACCGGGATTAAATGGATTGAAGCCTGTGGCTCCCCAATCCGGCTTGATGGGCTGGATGTGTCCGGTTAAGCCATAGGGATCGGACACCCACATCCCAGGACCAAAAATCCCTGTTAAATGAAATGCCCCAAACCCAAAACAGAGCAACCCCGCCAGCGCTAGATGAATGCCAAAAATCTTGGGCAGATCGAGAAACGGCTCCCCGGTTCGCCCATCCTTAAACAACTCCAAATCCCAAAATACCCAGTGCCAGCACGCAGCTAGAAACAACAACCCGGAGAGTAAAATGTGGGCGATCGCCACCGTTTCAAAGGTCCAAAATCCTGGATGGGCAACCGATTCTCCCATGACATTCCATCCGCCCCAGGAGTTGACCACTCCCAATCGCGCCATAAAGGGCAGGACATACATTCCCTGTCGCCACATGGGATTGAGGGCGGCGTCGCTGGGGTCAAAAACAGAGAGTTCATACAACACCATCGACCCTGCCCAACCCGCCGTCAAAGCCGTGTGCATCAGATGGACGGCAATTAATCGTCCAGGGTCGTTGAGTACTACGGTGTGAACACGATACCAAGGCAATCCCATGAGTGCAACTCCTTTTTTCTAAAGTTAGAACAGGATTTTGTCAAACTGATAACTCTTCTGATTGAGAGATTGACACCGTAAATGGATCAGTGACTTGACGATAATCAGGACAATCGATCGCTGCTTCAGAAAGCGCAATCGATGGATGAACGCTACACTTTAATTGATAATTTCCAGTGAAAAAATGGCAGTTAGCACAGGGAATTCGATGCATCCGGACGGCAGTATTAGTTGCCTCTTTAAAGAATGCCCAGACACTCCAAATACACAAGACAACAATCAACCATGCACCAACAAAATAGAGCATGGTGAGTGGAGGAATGACACCAATCAAACTGTAAATTTGTAGAACCATAGGACAATCTCCAATCCCTAATCAAGCTCAGGCATCGACATCACAGGT
>JAAUSV010000067.1 GCA_012032525.1 Leptolyngbyaceae cyanobacterium SL_7_1 | reverse complement strand
CCATGCTGCTATTAGTCACCCACGCCAATCGATCGCTGGGGATTGATGACCACTGGTTTAGCCTTGGCGATAGTCTGATCTTGACGGTGATGGGGCAGATAGCCTATATGCCCGTTTTGGTGTTGGCAGCGCGGCTGTGTCCGCCGGGCGTAGAAGCCACCCTGTTTGCCCTGCTGATGTCTGTTACCAATCTGGCAGGGTTGCTTTCCTACGAATTTGGGGCGGGCTTGATGCACTGGTTGGGGGTGACGGAGACCAACTTCGATCGCCTCTGGTTGCTGGTGCTGATTACCAATCTGAGCACGCTCCTCCCCCTGCCCCTGCTCGGTTGGTTGCCCAATCAAAGGGCTGGCGAGATTGAACCCCCGACCGTCGAGGAGTTGCCGCCCGCCGCTGCTGCCACGGTGGAGCTACCCCATGCCGCATCGCTCACCGCCGAAGCTCCCATCCCGGAGTTGGTTCCGGTGGTGGGTCGCACCGATGAAGGAACCCCCGCCCAGCTCAGCGAGTCTGACTAGTTGCCCTACATAACGATTTCCACACCAGTTCACCCTTATTCTTCACCCCCAAAGTTATGCAGAGCGCCCGATTGTTTGAAACCGCCGCCACCACCCCTCCCAGTGATATCTATGCTTTGAGCGATTGGCAACGAGGCTACCGATCGCTCGATCATGAGTTTGACTATTGGATCGACCAGATCGATGGCGAAATTCCCCCAGATCTGCGAGGAACGTTGCTTCGCAATGGTCCAGGAAAACTAGATATAAACGGACATCGAGTGCAACACCCATTTGATGGGGATGGCATGATCTGCTCGATCGCCTTTGCCGATGGGCGTGCCCACTTTCGCAATCGCTTTGTGCGCACCGAAGCTTACGTAGCGGAGCAAGCCGCGCAAAAGCCCCTGTATCGCGGCGTTTTTGGCACCCAAAAGCCCGGTGGTTGGTTAGCCAACGCCTTTGATTTTCGTCTGAAGAACATTGCCAATACTCAGGTGATTTACTGGGGGGCAAACTGCTGGCACTGTGGGAAGCCGCCGAGCCTCACCGCCTTGACCCCCAAACGTTAGATACGTTGGGGAAGGATTATTTAGATGGGGTGCTTCAGCATGGCTCTGCCTTTGCCGCCCACCCTCGGATTGATCCGGTGGGCGATCGCGATGCTGGCAACCCCTGTTTGGTCAACTTTGCCCTCAAACCCGGACTGTCCACCACGATCACAGTCTACGAATTGAACTTGGAGGGTCGGGTGGTGCGGCAACACGCCCATGCCATTCCGGGGTTTGCCTTTATCCACGACTTTGCGATCACGCCTAACTACTGCATCTTCTTCCAGAACCCCGTTTCCTTTAACCCAGTACCCTTTGTCTTGGGGTGGCGAGGAGCGGCAGAATGCATCAGCCTCCGACGCAATCAGCCCACCCAGATAATCCTGATTCCCCGCAATGGCTCCGATCCGGTGCAATTGATCTCTGCCGAGGCAGGATTTGTGTTTCACCACGCCAATGCTTTTGAGCAGGACGGTGATCTGGTGGTGGATTCCGTCAGCTACACAGACTTTCCAACTGTTATGCCCGATCAGGACTACCGCGAGGTCAAGTTTGCCACGTTGCCACCCGGACAACTGTGGCGGTTTCGTATCCACTTAGCCACTAAAACCGTTGAGCGATCGCTGCTAGAACAACGCTGTTGCGAATTTCCCACCCTACACCCTGCCCACGTCGGACGCCCCTACCGATATGTCTACTTGGGAGCCGCCCATGCCTGTGAGGGCAATGCTCCGTTGCAGGGGACACTCAAGGTTGATCTAGAAACGGGCGATCGCCAATTTTGGAGTGCTGCCCCTAGGGGATTTGCTGGAGAACCTGTATTTGTACCGCGATCGGTGGGACAAGGGGATGCCGGGTTCCACCGAACAGGGGCGGAGGACGATGGTTGGCTGATTGTGCTGGTGTTTGATGGCGAAACGGATCGATCGGCGTTTGTCATCCTTGATGCCAAGAATTTAAATCGCGGGGCGATCGCTCGCCTTCACTTAAAGCACCACGTTCCCTATGGGTTACATGGGACGTTTACCCCCCACTATTTTGGTTGACCTCAAGATCTAATGGTGGGGCATAGCTCCCACCATTAGACCGACTCCTGTGACTTCCTCAGCCTTTAATCAAACAAATCCAAATCCGTCACAGCTCCCAAACTACTAGAAGAAACCAACTTGGCATATTTCGCCAAAATTCCCTTGGTGTAGCGGGGTTGGGGCGGTTGCCAGTGGGCGCGGCGCTGGCTGAGTTCTTCCTCAGACACATTGAGTTGCAATAGCCGAGCATCGGCATCGATCGTGATGCTGTCGCCTTCTTGGACGAGGGCGATCGTTCCTCCCACAAATGCCTCTGGAGCCACATGACCCACCACCATGCCGTAGGTTCCCCCCGAAAAGCGACCATCGGTGATCAGTCCGACGGAATCGCCCAAGCCTGCGCCGATGATGGCAGAGGTGGGAGCGAGCATTTCGCGCATACCAGGTCCGCCTTTGGGTCCTTCGTAGCGGACAACAATCACGTCACCGGGATTGATCGTCTTAGCGAGGATGGCGTCTAAACAGGCTTCCTCGGATTCAAACACTCTGGCGGGTCCGGTGATTTGGCGATGTTTGATGCCCGTGAGTTTGGCGACAGCTCCCTCGGCGGCTAAGTTGCCCCGCAACACGCCCAAGTGCCCGCTGGGGTAGATGGGATTGTCCCACGGACGAATTACATCTTGATCGGGGCGGGGTTCATCGGGGATAGCAGCGAGGACTTCAGCGATCGTTTGTCCGGTAATCGTCATGCAATCGCCATGCAGCAACCCATGAGTCAACAGCATCTTCATCACTTGGGGAATACCCCCGGCTTTGTGCAAATCCGTTGCCACATAGCGACCGGAGGGTTTGAGGTCACAGAGTACGGGCACACGGGCACGAATGGTTTCGATGTCGTCAAGGGTGAGGGGGACTTCGGCGGCGTGGGCGATCGCCAAGAAATGCAGCACTGCATTCGTAGAACCGCCCACTGCCATGACAACCGATAGGGCATTTTCGATCGACTCGCGGGTGATGATCTGGCGGGGCAACCGCTGGGCGCGAATGGCATCCACTAGTACCGCAGCGGATTTAGCAGCGCTGTCGGCTTTTTCGGCATCTTCGGCTGCCATTGTGGAGGAATACATCAGGCTCATGCCCATCGCTTCAAAGGCGGAGGACATGGTGTTGGCGGTAAACATGCCGCCGCAGGAACCCGCTCCGGGGCAGGAATGGCGCTCGACTTCGGTTAATTCGGTGTCGTCAATTTTGCCTGCACTGTATTGCCCCACCGCTTCAAAGGCGCTAACCACGGTGAGATCGCGTCCCTCGTAGTGTCCGGGTTTGATCGTGCCGCCATAGACAAAGATGGCGGGGATATTCATGCGTGCCATGGCAATCATGGCTCCGGGCATATTTTTGTCGCAACCGCCGATCGCCAAGACGCCATCCATGCTCTGTCCGTTGCAGGCGGTTTCGATCGAGTCGGCGATGACTTCACGGGAGACGAGGGAGTATTTCATCCCTTCCGTACCCATCGAGATGCCATCGCTAATGTGATGGTGCCAAATAGCTGGGGCATGGCTCCAACGTCGCGGGCAGCGGTTTCTGCCCGCTTTGCCAAGTCGTTGATGCCCATGTTGCAGGGGGTGATGGTGCTGTAGCCGTTGGCGATTCCGACGATTGGTTTGGTGAAATCTCCGTCACTGAACCCGACGGCTCGTAGCATGGCGCGGTTGGGAGCACGTTGGACTCCTTGGGTAATGACTTGGCTTCTGATGTTCTCCATTCCGGGTTTCCTTTGGCAAGTGAATCGCAGGTTTTAAATATCGTAGAGGGCGGAGTGGGCGATCGAGTGGAATCTAAAATAAAAGTTGGTAAATGGGTTGCTTTTTCTGTTGTTGAATGAGGGATGGGGCGGATTGTTGAGGGAGGAATTTTTTGATGATCCGAGCCTTGGGGGGGAACCCCCAAACCCCCGTTAGGGGTGACTTCCCCTAACAACCCCCCAATTTACTTTCCCACAGGACGGGTTGCGTCCCCCAGACCCCCTCCAAAAAGGTCATGTGGGTGAGGGTTGCGGCAAAGATCTTGGGTAATGTCCAAAACCGCCGATGAGGGTAGGGTTTTTAGATGAAGGGTTTGAGAGCGCACTATGATTGACCCAAACACAATCTTTCTGGAAACCGATCGCCTGATTTTGCGAACCTTTTGTCTTGAGGATGCTGGGTTGTTGTGTGAACTCGATCGCGATCCGGAGGTGATGCGCCATATCTCTAAAGGACGGCCTACTTCAATGGAGGTGATTCAGGAGAGATTGTCTAATTGGTTGGGGTACTACGAGAAGTCAGGTGATTTGGGATTTTGGGCGGTTCATCTACGATCGACAAAGGAGTTTGTTGGCTGGTTTCACCTCAAGCCCAGTTCGTTTTTTTCGGGTGAGATTGAGTTGGGGTATCGCTTGCAGCGGCAGGTGTGGGGGCAGGGGTATGCGACGGAAGGGGGGAAGGCGTTGATTGAGCGATCGTTTGCTCAAACTGCAATCGATCGAATTATTGCGACGACGCTGGCATATAACTACGCATCTCGGCGGGTAATGGAAAAGTGTGGGTTGCGGTTTGAGCGATCGTTTTTTTACAGTGAAACAATTTTGCCGGGGTGGAGTGAGGCGGAACGGCGGGCGGTGTTGTATGGGGTAAATCGATCGGCTCAACTACTCTCCCTGCACATACCTAATTAATACGCTCATAAATTTGCGGGTAGTGGGTTCGATTTGTAGTTTGCTCCATTCGGTGACTTGGGCGAACCCAAGACGAAATAGGGTATGGATGATCAGATTCACTGCCCATTGGGAGCCGATGATCATGATGGTGACGGGTTCTCGGTTGGGGTTGGTGGGGGCGATCGATTGGTTAGAGGAAGTAGATTCGACAGAATCGGGAAGGAATTCTTCAGCCATAACGGTTGTTAGAGAATGGATGATGTCGTCAAAGGTGTGACATTAGCAGTATAGCAAAATGTAGTCATAAGTGTGACATTTACTGACTCGGCATCCTTTGACAGGATTGGGGCATGGTAAAGGCGAGTCAAGCACTGCGGGAAGTTTTAGAAACTTATGAAATCAGCCAAAACAAATTGGCTGTTGTAATGGGCATCAGCCGAGCGAATGTGGGACGCTGGTTTCATGGGTTAGACCCTAGTGCTGAAAACATTGCAGAAATCACAAAAGCCCTCAAGCAAATTAACCCTGAAGCAGCAAAGGAATTTGTACATCGTTATCTGGGAGAGCTTTTGGAGGATGGGAAACAGGAGGAGGGTTGAGGCGATGGCGATCGATTTTGAGCAATGTCGAAAGAATTTTAGACAACGGGCAACAGCTCGTGAAGTGGCAAGCGAAAAGCTGAGACAGCAAGCCCGCGAGATGGCGATCGCTGCCATTTTTCAGGTGATTCCCCAGTATCCCTGTATCCGTGAAGTTCATCTATTTGGTTCTATTACCCAGCCCCGACAGTTTCACGATCATTCTGATATTGACATTGCTGTCGGTGGTACTGATGCCACTACCTACTTTGCCGTTTGGCGCGATCTAGAGGTAGCCTGTCCTAATTGGTTGATTGACCTACGAGAGATTAACCAACCTTCTCACTTTACTGACACTGTTCGCCGAATTGGAGAACTCGTCTATGAATCCACAAATAGCACTGCTCAAAGCTAGCATTGATGCCGATGTTCAGGAGATCCAGGCACTCTATCAGCAGCTTGCGGTCTATGCTAGTCCTCTGGAGAGCAAGGAGCAGGAAATTTTAGCGGGTTACTACCTTACCTACACAACCTTTAACCCTGCCTTTGAAAACATCTGCCTCAACGTCGCCAAAACCTTTGAGGGTAGTCCTAAACTTGTAAGGATTTTTTGGTGGTGCGGGCAGTGCCCGCACCACAAAATCCTTACTTAAATACCACCACCCAAAATCTTTCTCAATTCTTTGTTGTAGAGTTTTCCTATTGAAATTCTCAATAGGAAGGACAAATCAGACTAGGGCGCTGGTTTTACGGGTTAGACCCTTGATTTGTGAGATGAGTTGTGAGCGGTGGGGCGGGCGACAGCTCGCCCCACCGCTCACAATCATAAATGAGGATTGCTATATATTTCACTCATGGTTGCGATCGCCCCCCTCTAACGGATCAGGATCAACATTCATCAATTTCTGTGCAGCTTGAATCGTGTCTGCCTCAGCCGTTGGTTTGTCTTTACGCCAACGGAGAATTCTGGGAAAGCGCACAGAAATTCCCGATTTGTGGCGGTTCGATTGGCTAATTCCCTCAAAACCAATTTCAAAGACATGAACGGGTTCCACCGATCGCACTGGACCAAATTTATCGATCGTGTGTTTACGAATCCAGCGATCGAGTTCATCAATCTCTTTGTTATCTAATCCTGAATAAGCTTTAGCAAACGGAACTAATTCTTCTCCCTTCCACAGGGCAAAGGTGTAGTCGGTGAATAGGTTGGCGCGTTTTGCCGCTGCCTGCTTGGGCATAGATCAGTACTGCATCTAGGGTCATTGGATCAACTTTGTATTTCCACCAATAGCCGCGCTTGCGACCGACTAAATAGGGACTGTCGATCGCCTTAATGACCAATCCTTCTGCTCCTTTTTCCCGTGCCTGTTCCCGCAATAATCGCAGTTCTTCTAGGGAATGAAAGGAGACGGCTTCAGATAACGTGATCCGATCGGATGCCATTGAAGCTAATAGTTGAATGAGCAGAGAACGGCGATCGCTCAATGGTTTTTCCCGTAGATCGTGTCCTTCGTATTCCAACAAATCGTAGGCGATCACATGCACCGGATATTCATCCATTACTTTCTGGGTAACTCGTTTGCGTCCCAGTCGTTTTTGCAGGTAATTGAAATCTAGCGGACGGTCTCCATCCCAACAAACGATCTCTCCATCTAACACGGTTCCATTGGGCAAGATCGAGCAGAATTCTGCCAATTCAGGAAATTGCTGAGTGACTAAATCTTCCCCCCGCGACCAGATAAATACTTCGTCGGCACGGCGGATGATTTGCGATCGAATGCCGTCCCATTTCCACTCCGCTTGCCAGCGTTGCCAGTCATCTTGAAAGCGATCGCCCTCCAAGGGAGATGCCAGGAAAAACGGGTAGGGTTTGCTGGGGGATTGTTCTTCGCGATCGGCATGGATTAGTTGTTGATAGAACTCGATCGACGGAGCGAAATCGCCCATTAATCGATGGGTTAGTTCTGCTTCGGAGAGATCAACAGCGGCGGCTAATCCTTTGATTACCAACTTCTCGGATGCGCCCACCCGAAAGGCTCCGGTTAGGACTTTATTCAATACAAACACTTCAAAGGGATTTAAGGATGCCCACCAGGAGACGACTAAATCCTTTAGTTCTTCATCGGATTCGATTGCTTTGACCTTGGGAATGATCTCTGTCATCCACACGGCAAGGGGAATTTCTGACCCCGTTTTAGCCGTAGTAGTGGTATCGGTTAATAATAGGGAAATTACTTCAGCGGTGTCGCCCACATGGGCATAGCAATCTTCAAACAGCCATTCTGAAATATCAGAAATTTGTAGAAATATCTTCCTTAAGGTATTCGACGTGATCAGCCGTTTACGAGTTTTTCCTAACAGCAAATACAATGCCCATACCGCATCTTCAGGTTCCTCCGCCAGAAAATAATTCTGCAATGCTCTAACCTTTTCATTGGTGGAGGTAGTGGCATCGATCTGTTGAAAAAGATGGGTAAACCGCTTCATGATAGTCAAATATAGCGCTAGCTAGAATCACAAAAATGTCCATATTCTAACTATTATGGCTACAGCTACAGTCTCAGGAGGCTCTTGTTGTGATTATGCTGCGCAAACCCACGCCTGACGAAATTCAAGCGGCTGTTAATCAAACTGTGCCGGATGTGATTGCTCCCAACTTGCAGGTGCTATTTTGCGGCATCAACCCCAGTCTTTACAGTGCGGTGGTGGGGCATCACTTTGCCCGACCGGGAAATCGGTTTTGGCGATCGCTCCACGCCGCCGGATTCACCGATCGCCTGTTTTCCCCTGCTGAGGATGGCGCCTTGATTGACTTAGGCTATGGGATTACCAATGCAGATGCGACGGGCGATCGAGTCCTCCGGTTAACCCACGTCTTCTAAGGCATACTGCTGCAACTCACCCATCGACACATACTCCAACGCCGAGGCGTGGGTGGCAGACAGGGCAACGGGTGGGGCAACGCCAGCATCCATTGCCTCTTTCCAGCGAGACGCACAGAGACACCAGCGATCGCCCGGTTTTAGTCCCGGAAAGTTATAGGCGGGGACGGGGGTGGAGAGGTCATTGCCCTGCGATCGGGTGTAATCCAAAAATTCCTGGGTGACTTGGGCACAAACGACGTGTGCTCCCACATCTCCTGCACCCGTGTTGCAAACCCCATCACGGTAATAGCCAGTCATCGGCGAGGTACAGCAGATTTGCAGGTCTTCGCCCAATACGTTTTTGCATTCATGATGACGATCCTTTGAATTGATGCAGCCCTTCAATGGTAGGACACTCTCAGGCAAGCATGGCTCGGCAAAGCTTAACGGAACGGCTTGAGGTACAAAATCCCAGCCCAATCTGGGAAATCTATAACCTTTAGTTGTTATCCTCTTGTCGCCTGTCCTACCGACTATGCCTCAGACTTCCGCGTCCCAGACTTCCGTGCCTCAGACTTCCGCCTTTCCGTTGCACAAAGCGATCGACCATCACCCCCCACCGTTGCTGCAACCATTGACGTTGCCAAGGCTCTAGAGATCATGCGATCGTATGCCAGCAATTATGTTCTCGTAGTCGATCAGCAAACCACGCTGATTGGCATTTTTACAGAACGGGATATGGTTCGGATCATCGCTCAAGGAACACCCTTAGCAGGGCTGCAACTAGCGGATGTAATTGATCCGCAGGTGGTTAGTATTCAGGAACATCAGGTAGGCGATCTGTTGGAAGTGCTGGCGCTGCTGCGGCAGCATCACATTCGCCATTTGCCGATCGTCACCCACCAGCACACAGTAACGGGGATTATCACCCATGAGAGCATTCGGGAGTTGCTCAACCCAGTGGATTTGCTGCGACTGCGACGGGTGCATGAAGTCATGGTTAAAACCGTCATCTGTGCTGAGCCAGAAACCTCGATCCTCAGCCTGACTCAGCTGATGGATAGCTACAAGGTGAGTTGCGTTGTCATTGCTGAAACGAAAGTGTTGGGACAAACGCTACCGATCGGGATTGTCACCGAGAGAGATATTGCCCGCCTCTGGTCAACGGAGCAAAACTACCAACAGTTAACGGCAAAGCAGGTAATGAGCAGTCCACTAGCACCGATCAGCTCTCAAGAGACGCTTTGGAACGCCCACAAATTGATGCAGAGTCGTCACGTCCGCCGACTGGTGGTGGTCGATCAGCAAGGGGGTTTGGAGGGATTGGTGACTCAAACGACGCTGCTGCAAATGCTCGATCCGGTTGAAGCCTATATCACCATCGAAACATTGCAAAAGGTGATTCACGATCGCACAGTCAGCCTGCACAAAGCCAACAAAGACCTCCACAAAAAAGTGTTGGAACGCAAGCGAGCAAAGGCAGCGTTACAAAAACAGATCATTAGAGAGAGACTGCTGAATCGCATCTCCCAAAAGATCCGCCACTCCCTGAATGTGGAAGAGATTTTAACCATAACCGTTGTCGAGGTTCGGCAATTTCTAGAAGCCGATCGCGCCTTCGTCTACCAGTTCCACTGGTCGGGAACGAGCAAAGTGGTTGTAGAGTCGGTCGAGGACGGATACCTCGCAATGCAAGACTACTCAGCGCTTGAGACGGTGATGACTCAGTTGAAGCCGGATTCTTATCAAAAAGGGCGAATTCATTCAATTCCAGACTTAACGATGATAGAGCAGACTGCCCAAGAGTCACTACTAATCGATCGATTCCAAATCCGCTCCAGCCTGATTGCTCCGATTGTGGAGCGGAACAACTTGTGGGGCTTGCTGGTTCTCAATCAATGTTCTGGGACTCGTCGGTGGGAGAAACTAGAAATCGATTTGCTCAAACAACTGGCAACTCAAGTCGGCATCGCCCTTCAGCAGGCGCATCTTTACACCCAACTGGAAGCAGCCAACGAACAACTGAAGCACTTGGCTGAATCCGACGGACTCACCCAGATCGCTAATCGGCGGCGATTCAATCAGGTGTTTCATACCGAGTGGTCGCGGGCAATCCGAGAACAACAACCCCTGTCGCTGATCCTCTGTGACATCGACTACTTTAAAATCCTCAACGACACCTACGGACATCAAGCGGGTGACGACTGCCTCAACTGATCGCCCAAGCCATTCGGGCAGCGGTTAAGCGCCCTGCCGATCTGGTGGCTCGCTATGGGGGGGAAGAATTCGTTGTGATCTTGCCGAACACGCCCTCAGCAGGGGCAGTTTGCGTAGCTCAGGCGATTCAGGCTGGGGTAAAAGCCTTAGCCATTCCCCATCAAGGTTCGCAGGTGAGCCAATTGGTCACGCTGAGCCTGGGAGTCGCTTCAACGGTCCCCCGCTGTGGTGAAAAAGCCGATACCCTCCTCGCTGCTGCCGATCATGCCCTTTATCAAGCAAAGTTAGAGGGGCGCGATCGCCTCATCCCCCATCCCTCTGCCTGAGTGATCGGATTCTGTTTAGGTACGATCGTAGTGCTTGTTACCTATTGCGATCGCCGGGTAGCTTAGTCTTTAACCTAAGTTTTTAAGAACCTACAGCACTTTTCAAGGGCATGAGGTATAAATTTTTGATTTGAGAGCCGCGCTCAGCGCGGCTCTCAACAAAAATTTGGTTCTGTCAAAGCGCAAAGCGCTGTAAGGTTTAAGGCAACGTTCATTGCTGATTTTTTAACCTGCATTGGAGAACAATTCGTGTTACTTATTCATGGCGATCGCCTCCCCGCCCTCTCCGGCACCCACTATTCCCTGATCGACCCCACCACCGGGCAACCCTGGGAAACCCTTGCCGCCGCAGGCGTTGAAGATGTCGATCGCGCCGTTGAAAGTGCTGAAAGCGCACGGGCAGAATGGCGCAGAGTCAATAGCCGCGATCGGACTCGAATGTTGCTCACCCTTGCCACCTTGATCCGAGAACACGCCGACGAACTCGCCCACCTAGAAAGCCGCAACGTCGGCAAACCCATCCGTGAGGCAGCCGATGAAGTGCAATTAGCCGCCGACTGCTTTGAATACTATGCCGGAGCGATCAACAAGATTGGCGGACAAACCATTCCCGTTGCAGCAGCGGGGACAAGTCTCACCTTTCGAGAGCCGATCGGCGTGTGTGGCTTGATTGCACCGTGGAATTTTCCGCTGGTGATTACGGCGTGGAAAGTCGCGCCCGCACTGGCAATGGGCAATACCCTTGTGCTCAAGCCCGCCTCCCAAACCCCCCTGACTGCGTTGAGATTAGCAGAACTCGCCCTTGCCGCAGGCATTCCCCCCGGTGTGTTGAATGTCATCCCCGGAGCCGGAAGCATAGTGGGAGAGGCGCTGATTCGTCATCCGCTGGTGCGGAAGATTTCCTTTACCGGATCTACCGAGGTCGGAACCCAGGTGATGCGGCTAGCTGCCGACGACATCAAGCGGGTGACGTTGGAATTGGGCGGCAAATCTGCCAACGTGGTGTTTGCCGATGCCGATTTGGAGAAAGCAGTGCCGAAAGCGGTGTGGAGTGTGTTGGGCAACGCCGGACAGGACTGTTGTGCCCGATCGCGCCTGTTATTGCAACGCCCTATTTACGACGCCTTTGTCGATCGCCTGGTTGAGCAATTCAAAGCCCTCAAACTCGGCAACCCCCTCGACCCCACCACAGAAATCGGTACGCTGGTTTCTTTTGCCCAGCGCGATCGCGTTGCCGACTACATTCAGATTGGACAACACGAAGGCGCAACCCTCGTCTGTGGGGGCGCGGCTCCCACCTCCCCTGAATTGGCACAGGGCGCGTATCTCTACCCCACCCTGTTTACCGATGTCCGTCCAGAGATGCGGATTTCCAGGAGGAGATCTTTGGTCCGGTGCTGTGTGTGACGGTGTTTGATACGGAGGAGGAGGCGATCGCGATCGCCAACCGCAGTCTCTACGGGCTTTCTGGCTCAATCTGGACGCGAGATATCAGTCGGGCATTGCGGGTTGCCAAGGCGATCGAAACAGGGGTGATTTCGATCAACACCGGGCACAGTGTACATTTGGAAGCTCCCTTTGGCGGGGTGAAGCGCAGTGGATTAGGGCGAGAGTTGGGGTTGGCGGTGTTGGATCACTACAGTGAAATCAAGAGTGTGTTTATTGGGGAGTAGGGGTTGGCGGTTAACAAACCATTTCGTGTAAATATCGTTGCAGCAGACTGTCTAGCCCTAATACACTTCCATATACTCGTCCTTTTCCCAATCGCTAACATGGGCTTTAAACCGACTGAGTTCGCTCCGTTTCACCGCCGTAAACACCCGGACAAATTCCTCTCCCAGCCACTCCACCATGGCGCGATCGCCCGCCAATCCTGCCAGCGCCTCATCCAGCGTCTCTGGTAATCGGGGGTAGGCGTGTCCCTGATCTAATCCCCGCCCCTCGATCGGCGCTTGTAGGGGCAACTGCTGTTGAATCCCCATCAACCCAGCAGCGATCGTAGCCGCCGCACTCAGATAGGGGTTGCTGATGCTAGAGGCAGCTCGCATCTCGATACGGGTATTCTCGTCTTTACAGGCTTTTACCCGTACCATTGCCGTGCGGTCTTGAATGCCCCAGCCCCGATAGATCGACACAAAGGTAGGCGGCAGGTAGCGGCGGTAACAATTGGGGGTGGGGGCAATCAGCGGCATCATGCCTGCACCGTGGTCGAGGATGCCTTGGATAAACGACTTGATCGTGATCGACAGTCCATCTGGATCGTCTAGATTAAGGAAAATATTTTGCCCCGTTTGGCGATCGATCAGGCAAATATGTACATGGCAACCACACCCGGTCTGGTCGCTGAAGGGACGCGACATGAAGGTTGCCAGATAGCCCGATCGCTGGCAAATCTCCTTTACCGCCTGTTTGAAGGTAAAGGTTTTATCCACCGCCGCCAAGCCGATCGCCGGACCGTAGTTGATTTCCAACTGACCCGGACCGTATTCACAGCCATGATCGATCAGATCAATTCCCGCTGCGATCAGGTGTTCTAACAACTCATCAATGATCGGCAAACATTGGTTGCGTAACGTATTGAAGGCATGAACTCCCTGAAATACGGGTTGGCGGGTGGCTGGGTCAAGCAGATAAAATTCCAGCTCCTGCCCGATCATGACATCAAACCCCATCTCGGCGGCGCGTTGCAACACCCGCTTCAATACCTGGCGAGGAGCATGGGGCACAGGCTCCGTTTCACTCCACTGAAAATCGCAGATTACCCGCGCTACGCCCGGCAACCAGGGCAAGGAAGCAACGGTGTCAAAATCGGGCATCAACAGCCCATCCCGGTAGTTGATGTCTTGATGCAATCCGGTTTCCTGTACCACCGTCGATGCGGTATCCAACCCCATCATGCCGCCATAGAAATTTAACCCCTTACGGGCAAAGCCTTCTACCGCATCGATCGGCACCAATTTGGAGCGAGACACGCCATGCATGTCGGCAAATTCAAACCGCACCTGTTTGATCTGCTGCGATCGCAGTTGTTCGACAAATTTGGCAACACGATCGTAGGTTCGAGGAGGATTGATGGCGATAGTCATAGGGGAGGGGAATTAGGGGGTGAGGGCGTCTTCGCAGTATTCCAGCAGGAGGGGGGTGCGGTAGCCGTTGGCTGTCCAGGGGATGGGGAAGAAGCTTTCGTCGATCGCCGTTTCGCCAACGCGACGGTAGCGGCTAAAGATATAGCCGTAGCCGACGCCTTCAGGTTGGAATTGGGCATCGGCGGGGATGGTGCTCACGGCAAAGCTGCGGCGGGTGCGATCGCTGGTGTGATTGCGTCCAGACCCATGCCACAGGTCGCCGTGCAGAAAAATGCAGCCGCCAGCAGGAATGTTAACGGGAACAATCTCTGGGGATGGCACGCCTGCTGCCGTTGCCGCATCCCACAGCGGTTGGCGGTAGTCTTCCCTGGGAGCATGGAGAAACCGGACGCGATCGGAGCAGTTCCACTGGTGGGAACCGGGGACGATTTCCAGGGTTCCGGCTTCCGGCACGGCATCGCTCAGGGCAACCCAGCAGGTGACGACGGAACTGGGAGCAAAGCTGCTGACGTAGGTGTTGTTGCGGTGGAAGTAGACTTCTGGGGCATCGGGGGGTTTGATCCAACAGCTATCGGTGGCAAAACGTCCGCCCGACCAACCCATTAAGGTGGCGTTGAGGCGGGCAATTTCGCCGGATAGGGAGAAACTGGCTACTGTGCGATCGCAGCGCCACATGCCTGCCATCTGGCGGGTGGCATTGGCAACGCTCTGGCTGGGGCGACCGTGCCATTCATCGGGGTAAATTCCCGTCTCGAACCGGGTGGCAAATAGGGGATCGAAGCGATCGACTAGCCGATCTACCGCCTCCATGTCCATAAACTTTTCCAGCACCAAAAATCCCTGTGCCTGAAACTGTTGAACCTGCTCTGCTGTGAAGTGAATGGGCTGATGTGCCATGACCGCAAGCATTCCGTTGTTGGGCTGATAGAACGATCGAATCCTGCTAAATCACCCCTACGGGAGCACGAGCAGGCTGGTTGCGGCAATAGGTTTGTAGGAATGGCGTCCGGTAGCCGCTGTCTGTCCAGACGATCGGGAAAAAGCTCTCATCCATCGTGTCATCGCCAAACCGCTTGTAGCGTCCGGCAATGTAGCCACCGGGGACGTAGGCTCCGGTCGGCTTAAAGCGCGATTCGGCGGGAATGTGCGCCAACACCAAACTGCGGCGGACCGTGTCTGCCATCAGGTTCTTTCCGGAGCCGTGCCACATATTGCCATGGTGAAAGGCACAGCTACCGGGCTTGACCTCAAGCTCTAGCACCTCCGGTTGCTCAATCCCCATGCGCTGGCAGCCTGCTCCATGTCCCAGCGGTAACTGCGAGTCGTGGCATGGAATTCCGATACTGTCTCCGAGAGCGTCCAGTGATGGGAACCCCGGACATACTCGATCGTGCTCGCTCCTTTAACGGCATTGCTCAGCGCAATCCAGCAGACAACAATTTCCTGGGGAGTGTGGTAGAAGGAATACATCGAGTCTTGGTGGAGGGTAGTTTCGCTAGCTCCATAGGGTTTCATCCACAGGCTATCGCCCAGTAACCGCGACCCCGACCAGTTGCCCAACAGAGCACTAATTTGTCCAATTTTTTCCGATAGGATGACAGCGGCGAGGGTACGATCGCTCTTCCACACCCCGGTCATCTGTCCCGACCCACCCGGCACACCCAGATACGGGTTCCAGTGCCACTCATCCGGGTAAACGCCCGTTTCAAACTCTCCTGCAAACAGTGGACTGACCCGATCGACCAGTGCATCCACCGTTGCCTTGTCCAGCAAATCCTCAACCACCAAAAACCCATCTGCATGAAACCGAGCAATTTGCTCTGCACTGATCGGTGCCGTGTTTGTCATAGTCAAATCACCATAGGTTTGTCATCCAACGCCAGCAGGGGCAGCTCTTAGTCGCTCGATCGGTTCGCTCCAACAAGCGTGAGTAGAACCTGTCCCTACGATATACCGGGTATTTCTGAAAGATTACTAATTAATTTTAAAGTCAGAGAATATTGCCAGGGGGCTGTTTCACTAGCCCTATTATTCAGTGAGCACTTGCCGTAAAACTGTATTTCATACCACACTTTTTTCTACAGCAGTCCTCACTGATCTGTGAGATGAGTTGTGAGTAGTGGGGCGGGCTGTGCCCGCCCCACTACTCACAACCAAATGGGGATTGCTATATCACAGCCATCTTGTCATAACATCTTGAATGATTGTGTTAGCAGCTACAGAAACCGGGAATTTGATCGAAGACCATAGAGTGTGACTGATATAGCAATGCTTAAACAGAAGAATGACCCAGAAGCCCCCCATTCTAGTCCTCCGTCACGAAGTTTGCTCCAGCCTTGGTTTACTGGAACGGCTTTTGGAAGAGCAAGAAATTACTGTTCAATATCTCAATACCTCCCAGGGGGAAGTATTAGCAAAGCCCCTGTCCGATTACTCCCATTTGATTATTTTGGGAGGAGCAATTAGTGCTTACCAATCAGAGCAGTACCCGTTTCTCAAGTATGAGTTTAAGTTAGTTGAAAAGGCGATCGCCCAGCAAATTCCCACCATTGGCATCTGCTTGGGTTCTCAGGTTTTGGCGCACGTATTGGGGGGAACGGTGTATCGAGGAGAATCTGGACGAGAGGCAGGCTGGTGTGTCTTAGAAAAGACGGAAGCAGCCTCGATCGATCCGATCTTCAAGGATTTTCCGCAACAGTTTAAGGTGTTTGAATCCCATCAAGATACCTTTACGATTCCCCCAGAGTGTGTCCACTTGGTCTTGAGCCACACCTACCCCAATCAAGCTTTTCGCTATCGAGATTATGTTTGGGCACTCCAGTTTCATCCCGAAATTGATGATCAGGTGTTGATTGATTGTGCCGATGTCATTCGTCAAGAACTAATTGACAGCCAAATCGAAGACACCACGATCGAACAATTAATTGCTGAAGCCAGCTATTACGCTCCGTTTACCGCACCCCTGGCGGACACAATCATGCGGAACTTTTTGCAAGTAAAATCTAAGGCACTTGCCCCCCTCTAAACGCTCCCCGTGTCCCTGATTGACTGATAAAACTCTTCGCGTAGGTTGGGTTGAGCAGAGCGAAACCCAACATTAATAACGATCTTGCGTTGGGTTTCGTGCCTCCAACCC
>JAAUSV010000066.1 GCA_012032525.1 Leptolyngbyaceae cyanobacterium SL_7_1 | reverse complement strand
ATCGTAGGTTGCCCCTGCCCCGTCGTAGGCTTCGTTGACGGCTTCATCATCGCTGGGCGGATCACCCTCCCCCCGCCGAAACACACCGGGCAACGTTGTGCCATTTTTGGCGTCGTAGATTGCCCGCCGCTTTTGACCGGGGGAAACCGCAAAGGAGACATTGCCGATAACTTTGCGTCTGCCGCGAAATTGCTCCGACGATCGCAGGGTTTCCATTGCCCAATCCCGATCCTCGTCCTCGCCATAGCGCAGGATGTGATCCATCATTTGGGGAGGCAAAATGCAGCAGATGGGGCAGCGGTGGGGGCGTTTTCCCCAAGCCATCCAGTGATGTGATTGCTGAGGTGTCATGACTGAATCCCTATTGTGAGTTGGGTACGGATTAGGGGGCTTAAATCACCTGAAGCATTGGCAATTTAAAGCCCTGCGATGGCAGTGCGGTTTGCAGCGCGATCGATCCTTTTAACCGATAAATTCCTGGTTTTGGCAGTCTCAGATCGGATAGCCGCGTTGTATAAACACCCTGATCTGCCAGCGTCACCGTCGCCGTAATCGTGCCCAGATCGAGGGTGGATGCGGCAGACAGTTCCCGCGCTAAGCACTCGACTTTGTAGGTCAAGGATTGGGATGAGTGTGCCGTCAGGTTTGCAAACTGGATGGAGAGTTCCAAGGCAAACGGTACGTCGGCGTGAATGGCATCGGGGAAGAGGCGATCGGTTGCAGTGGCAACCATCGATCGCCCATCCTCACCCGACTGCATCAATCGAATTTGTACCAGTTCCGGCATCATCGCCGCATCCGGCTCGGCAACCAGGGGAGCAATGTCCAAGCGATCGAGTATCCACTGGGGGATCAACTGTGTCTCAAACTGCTGCCAGTACTTCACCACATTTGTTTCAAGATCGCGGATAACGGTTTGCTGCTCCGTCCTACCCTCCACCTGTCGGGTTTGGTATTCCACTTGAAACGCCGCTGTCACTGCCCACTCAGACTGTTCATCGGGACTTGCTGATGATTCGAGGGAGGATTGACTAAATCCACAGATCAGACAGTCCTCTGGGTTGTCAGAACACGCTTCTACCCGATCAACGTCGTCAGGACGGTTCTCTGGTTGGGGCATTGGTTGGGGCATTGTGTTGGCTAGCTGGGTCTGAGCTTGAGCGATCCACTCTTCTAACTCTGTGCGGTGAATCGATCGCCCATCCTGTTTTGCCTGCGCCTCAATTTCATCTGCCGAGGCGTGGGCAAGATCGGCGATCGTATAAATTCCCAGAGTATTCAGCCATTGCTTACGAATCGCGCCAATGCCCCGGATGGTGGTTAGGTGATTATTTTCTTGAATACTGCCATGGGTGGAGTGTTCGTAGGTTAATGATTCCATCGTTCTAAATCCTTATTTAACCAGGAAGGGGTTGAGTCTTCGAGTGGTTGCACCCGAAAACTCAACGGCTAAAACAGACGCTAGGAGAGATTAGGGACGTTGCCTCCCCGACGGAGGTCGGGGAGTAGGCTATACCCTAGTCTTGGCTAGAGGGATAGACTTGCAGCAACACTTCCTCGATGTATCCATGTCCCCAGATCTTGGTGGTGCAAGGATTCTCGACGGGACCAACCGTGGCAACTGCGCCAATTTGATACAAACCAGAAGGCATTCTCTGATCGATCGGGCGAGTCGGAGCGGTTTCCAAACGGTACTTGTACACACCCTTGGTGGTTAGATAAGTGGCAGACAAGTTGAGTTCTGCGGCTTTGATGCCATAGCCCTCGAAACCGAAATCAATATTGATCCGGGTTCCCAAGCACATCAACAACTCCGTTAGCGGAGACTTGTTGAACTCGACATCCACACTGGCAACAAAGTACTCATCGCCAGCCACAATGTACTGCGAGTTGGCTGGGTCAGCAGGATTCATTCCCAAACCTCTCACGTCCAAGTTGGACAAGGTGAAGGTGACAGGACCAACGATTGTTTGAGAGCGAGTTTCGGTTAGGCTGACTTCATCGTGCTGTCCGGGAACACCAATCACCCGTTGCTGACCACGAATTGCTTGGGCTGCCATTGCTTGCATTGCGTTAGACATAATTCAGTATCCTTTTGTCAAGAGTTGAAATTGGGTTGTCAGCGATCGCAAAATTGGTTTCAGTGGGGGCTTCAACCGATTTGCTTTGCTGGTCAACTGAATTCATCATCGCCACTGCATCCACATTAGGCAGTACCCAAGTAGGGTACTTTTTCTCCTATAAATCTCAACTAACGTAAAGCGAACTGATTGAGCGATTTTCCCATTGCTAGCTGTTAGCTGAATCATCGGAAAATCATTAAGGAAGCGCAAATAATCAAAGATCCCCGGCTTCTCCAAGAAGCCGGGGATCTGAACAAAAAAATTTCCGCAAACAACCAGAATTTTAGAGCTAAACAGATTGATTTGATTGCAGCGATCGCAACAACAAAGACAACCGCATCTGCACCGCATCGTCAAATCTTCGGGGTTCCAACCCAGTCAATGAAGCAATCTTGTCCAACCGATAACTCAGGGTGTTGCGATGAATCGAAAGTCGCTTCGACGTTGAAGAAGGACAACAGCTTTCCGCAAAGAAAATATTCAATGTGGTTAATAATTCAGGTTCATGATCGAGCGGACTTAGAAGATATTTTGCCAGATCAATTTTGGTGGCTTCATCGGCAACTCCCACGAAGGCAGCAATCCCCAACTCACCCAGACAATACACCTGATTGCGTGACTGAAACCATCGACCGAGGGAAAGGGCAGCGCGGGCATCCTCAAAGGATTGAGACAAGCCCTTAATGCCTGGATGATAGCGACCGATACCAATGTCGATCGAAGCGCTAGTGTCACTCCGCAGGCGTAATAGGAGAGCACTCGCCGCTCGTTTCAATGCAGTTAGGTTTGCCCAGGATGAATTGCTTTCCCTAGCTGAGTCATTGCCTTCGACCCATGGATCCAAATTCTTAGTGTCGCTTGCCTTAAGCACAGAGATTTTTCCTTGTCCCAAATCAGTACAAATTGTATCATTGGGTAGGTGAAAAAAGCTGACGATGCTATTAATCACGAGTTGCGATCGCTGTTCTTCAATTTCGATCGATTGATAGGTTTCAGGGCACTGTTTAGAGATAAAATCTCCAGCATCAATTAAGATCACAGCGCGGGGTGGGGTTAGATCAACTCCCAAGTATTTGGCTCGGCTCAAAATTGTCGCCTCATCCCATGCTCGACCGTAAAGCAGATCGGCAATAAATTGATTCTTCAGTTTATTTTGGTTGAATAGTTGATTTTGAGTAGACGTTTGACTAATGACTAACTCAACCAGTGCATGGGCAAGTCGAGGCGAGATACTCTCCTGGCTGGTGGGCTTGCCAACGATTACCTCGCCCATCTCAGTTTCATGCTGCAAAGGAATACGCAAAAAATCAGCTAGGGAACTATTTCCCTCTCCAAAAAACAAAGAGCCAAGTGGTGTAGATTCGCTGCTAGTGACGATCGCCCCTTGACCATTGACCACAATTACTGGAGCACATAAAAGCTCCGACAGTTTGTTAGTAATAGCAGTAGCTAGTTGAATAAAATGTACAGACACGTCTAACATAAATTCTACTTTCTGCTATCAAATTAAAAATAAAAAGTAATCAATAGGGATTCACTTAAGAGGCTATTTAAGAAGTAATAACTGTGATCCGAGCCGCCTCCCCAGCCCCCAAAAATTGGGGAGTTTTCAAGTCGTTTCGTGTTCAAAGTCCCCCAAAATTGGGGGACTTAGGAAGCGAACATCAACCAATCCATACTTCTCAAACATCCCCTAAATCCTGTTCGGTGAATTCTTGAATATTCTTAAAATTAAAAGTAATACCAGCGAGAAACATCTACCCCCAGATGCAAGTTTCGATCGCTACTGGCTGCATCATGACAACATCAGGCAACATCACTAGTAGAGCAGTCAACCAGGGCAAATTCCTACCTTTGATAGATTTAGCCCCAATTGCAAATTGTCTATTTTTGGTAATAGAGCAGTGATTCTTGGGATGCCTTCGCTTGCAAGGGGGTAACTATCAATTCCTGCCAGCAGTGATTCGCCACTGACTAATCCATCGATTTTTTGGGCAGTGAGATACGGCGTAGGCTGGAGTGGATAATTGTGTTTGGATTCTTTGGTGGCGGGGCAGTCGGAGCATGTCTACGTTCCTTTGATTGGGCAGGCAGTCCGCTTGGATTGCCTGAGCATTGGCCGCAGGATTTAAGCAGTGCTCTAAGGCTGATCCTGGGATCTCCCCTGCCCACAATTGATTTTTTGGGGTGAGCGCCATATTCAGCTCTGCAACAATTCCTATTGGGACTGGTTTAGCCATACCGCCTATGCGGCAGCGATCGCCCAACCCCTCGTTCCCGACTCCGCCATCTGGCATCAGTGCCAACCGCATCTGCAACAAGTGTGGACAACTGGAGCAAGCCTAGCGCTCAGTTCTGAATCCTTCCTGGTGAATGGAGGCGATCGCCCGCCTCGCTACTGCACCAGTTCCTACAGCGCAATTTTGACGGAGTTGGGGACGGTGGGGGGAGTGATCTGGCACCTGAGCGATGTAACGGAGCAAGTGAGATTGCGTCGGCAGGTGGGAGACTTAACCACTGAGTTAGAGACGGAACGCGATCGCCGCCTTGCTGAAATGGGATCGCAACCGCAAGAAGAAGAGTTGCATCTGATTGCCAACACAGTTCCCGCGCTGATTGGCTACGTTGATGCGGAGCAACGGTATCGCTTTGTCAACCAAGCCTATGAAAGCTGGTTTGGGCTACCTCTCTCAGAGTTTTATGGCAAGCCTATTCGTGAAGTGTTGGGTGATCGGGCTTATCAACTGGTGCTGCCCTATGTCAACCAGGTGTTGAGCGGTAAGCGAGTTACCTTTGAGAGCCAACTGATCTATTCCCATGCCGGGTCGCGCCATGTCAAAGCCACCTACATCCCTCAGATTACAGAGGGCGGGAAGGTGGAAGGATATGTCACCTTGGTGAGCGATATCACTGAGCAAAAGCAAACCGAAGCCGCCCTCAGGCAAAGCGAGGAGCGCTTGCGAGTGGCGCTAAAAAATTCTCCAATTACCCTGTTTCACCAGGATCGAGATCTCTACTACACGTGGCTCTACAACAATCCTGCTCAAGGCAGCAGCCCTAGTGACGTGTTGGGCAAACGAGATGTAGACTTGTTGCCCACTGCGGAAGCGGCGATCGTTTCTCAGATCAAGCAGCAGGTAATGGCGACAGGAATCGGAGCACGGGAAGAGATCAAAATCTCGTTGGCAGGACAGGAATGCTACTTTGACCTCACCGTAGAACCGTTGAAAAACCATGAAGAGGCAATTGTTGGCGTCACCTGTGCGGCGATCGACATCTCAGCCCGTAAACAGATCGAACTGGCACTGCGTCACAGCGAAACGCTGATGAATGCCCTGCTTGCCAGTGCCCCAATTGGCATTGCCTTTTTCGATCGCGATTTGCGCTATGTCCACATCAACGAAGCCCTTGCCAATCTAAATGGCTTACCCAGAGAACAGCATCTAGGGCGTACTGTGGCGGAGGTGTTGCCAGAGTATGGCTCCTATCTGACTGAGATTCTCCAAAGGGTGATGCATTGCCAACAACCGCTGTTAAATCAAACGATGATTGGCAACAACCGCTTGGGCGTTTACTATCACTGTCTGGTCAATTACTACCCCGTCAGTGCTCCAGAGGGGCAACTGATTGGTGTTGGCGTCACGGCAACGGACGTGACAGAACTCAAATCCGCCGAGAGTGCTCTCCAACAAAGCGAACAACGGTTCCGCCAACTGGCAGAGAGCATCCAGGATGTGTTTTGGATCTCCGACCCGATTAGCCGTCGTTTCAGCTACGTCAGTCCTGCCTACGAGCAGTTGTGGGGACGTTCCTGCAATCGCTTGTATGCCAATTACCGAGAATGGACTGATGCCATTCATCCCGACGATCGCAATCGGGTAGAGGCAGCGCTGATCACAGATGTGCTCCAGGGAGAGTACGACGAAGAGTTTCGCATTATTCGCCCAGACGGGTCGATGCGCTGGGTGCGCGATCGGGGATTTCCCGTCCGAGATGCCGCTGGCAAGGTGCACCGGATTACGGGGATTGCGGCAGATATTACCGATCGCAAACTAGCGGAGGAGGTGCAACGGGAACAGGAAGTAATTCTGCGATCGATGGTGGAGGCAAATCCTGTGGGCATGGTGTTGGCAGATATCAATGGCACGATTCGAGAAGCGAATGATGCTTTCTTGGCGATCGTCGGCTATCCCCGCGAGGCAGTGCAATCAGGTACGCTCAATCTAATCGACATCACGCCGCCGGAGTACATTCCCCTAGATTCTGCGCGGACGGCTCGTGCCAAAGCCACAGGCATTTCCGGCTCCTATGAAAAAGTGTATATTCGTGACCGATGGCACTCGCATTCCCGTATTGGTGGGATACACCCTGTTTGACGCCGCCCGTCAACACGCCGCCGCTTTTATCCTCGATTTGACCGAGCGTAAACAGGCGGAGCAGGAACGCGAACAACTGCTCCAGCGGGAACGCGATGCCCGCACCCACGCGGAGGCGGCAAATCGAATTAAGGATGAATTTTTAGCGGTGTTGTCCCACGAATTGCGATCGCCCTCAATCCGATCTTGGGCTGGACACAACTCCTGCGCAAGCGCCAGTTTGACTCTAACACCGCCGATCGGGCACTGGAGATCATCGAGCGCAATGTCAAACTGCAAACTCAGCTAATTGAGGATCTGCTGGATGTCTCTCGCATCCTGCGGGGCAAGCTGGCATTAAATGTTGCTCCAGTGAATCTGGTGGCGACGATCGAAGCGGCATTAGAAACCGTGCAGCTTGCCGCCGAAGCCAAGGGGGTGCAGTTGCATGTCACCCTCAATCCGGTGGTGGGTGAGGTTATGGGCGACCCAAATCGCCTCCAGCAGATCGTTTGGAACCTCCTTTCCAACGCAATTAAATTTACCCCGTCGGGTGGGCGGGTAGAGGTGCAGTTGACCAGTGACCCATGCGCCATGTTGGGTTTTAACGCATCATCCCCTCAGCAACTGCCCCTCATCCACCGCCCTCCCAACCGTTACGAGGCTATGCCCAGCTCCGAGTCAGCGATACGGGCAGAGGGATTGCACCGGAATTTTTGCCCCATGTGTTTGAGTATTTTCGCCAAGAGGACGGCAAAACCACTCGCCAATTTGGGGGATTAGGATTGGGGCTGGCAATTGTCCGCCATCTCACAGAACTGCATGGTGGCACAGTGCGGGCGGAGAGTGATGGAGAAAATCAAGGGGCAACCTTTACACTACAGCTTCCGGTTCAACCTCCCCACGCTTGCTCCCCGATTGCGCCAGCCCAGCCCTATCCCCTACTGACAGACGCCACCAAACTGTTGGGAGTGCGGGTCTTGGTTGTAGATGACGAAGCCGACATGCGGGGCTTAGTGAGGGAGGTGTTGCAAGGATGTGGGGCTGATTTGCAAGCCGTTGCCTCCGCCGCCGAAGCCTTAGTTGTATTGGCAGACTGGCAACCCGATATCATCTTGAGCGACATCGGCATGCCAGGGGTGGATGGCTACATGATGATGCGTCAGATGCGGCAGCAGGTGGGGGAACAACCCCTGCCTCCAGCGATCGCCCTGACCGCCTATGCGGGGGAGCTAAACCAGCAACAGGCGATCGCCGCAGGGTTTCAGCAGCACCTCTCAAAGCCCGTGGAGCCACAGGTTTTGATTCAAACCATCCTGACGACCCTTAACCCCATCCAACCAATAGGTACTAATACTTCCAAGGACTGATGAAAAATCATCAGTAAAACGATGTACTGGTATTGGATATATCACTAACCGATTTAATAAACTGTTTTTTGGAGTGGTTTTTCCCCATGTTCACTAGTGCTGTCGGTAAAGCTGGCGCCGGTAAAAGTATCCTGGTTGTCGATGACTCTGGCGACAATTGTTTTCTTTTGCAGGTACTTTTAGAGGCAGAAGGCTATCACGTTGAAACGGCGAATAATGGATTTGTGGCACTCAATAAAATTAGAGCCAATCCCCCTGATCTAGTCCTACTAGATGTGATGATGCCCTACATGAACGGGTTTGAAGTCACCCGCCAAATTCGTCAAACTTCCGGTCTGGCTCACCTACCTATTTGCTGGTAACTGCCTATGACCAACACAACGCAGTGGAAGGATTATTAATTGGGGCAAATGGGTTAGTGCATAAGCCAATTGAGTTTG
The DNA here is from genome assembly GCA_012032525.1 of Leptolyngbyaceae cyanobacterium SL_7_1. GTDB lineage: Bacteria > Cyanobacteriota > Cyanobacteriia > Elainellales > Elainellaceae > JAAUSV01. Next base: position 8,775 of record JAAUSV010000066.1, on the reverse strand, counting down.
ACGAATTGCTGGAGCAGGTGCGATCGGTTCTCTCTCGCTATTCCTCACCATCTTCTTTGAATTCTAATGTGATGTAACAATCCCATTGGAATCAGGAGACAGTGGCTACCCTGCTGAGTGGCTATATGTAGCTCCAGATAGATGCCAATGCAACGAAGTCAGGAGAACCTAAATATCACGACTTAATTGTTGTTTTGCACGCTTTATCTGCAAACAAATAAGTCAAGCAGAACTTCCTAAAATATTTTCTCTAAAACATTTTCTAGAAAATAGGAAAAGCGGACTAATTCACCCCATCTTTTTAAGATCTACTATGCTTCTTCAAAACAAACAAACTGGAACATTAGTTGAAATCCTTGACGTTGCCAATCTGGTCAACCCAGCCGAGCAAAACATCCAAGGACAGGTACAATCAGGTCAAGAAGAACAATCCCCTGAAGCGATCGCAAAGCAGGAACTCAGTTTTCCATCTGGGGAAGATTTGCCACGCTGCTGGGTTGATCCTGACTATCAGAAAAATAGCCCTCCAGGCTCATAGCTGACTGACAATTCAAGGTTTCAAGAGTTTTGTTAGTCAATTAGGTTTTGTCAGTCAACCAGCGGTTTTCCCTTGTTCCAGTAGAGGAGGCGACCGGACAACTCCACTAACAAATTGGACAATTGCGTTAGGAATGTAAGCGTCCTCAAGGAAGATATTTCGCTCATCTTTAGGCAGAAAAAATCACATATAATTAAGGCACTTTTAAACAGTGTTTTAGTTAACTTTCTGTCTTCTGAGGGATAGGATAATTTGCTGGTTTTCCTATAGTTAAGTTATTCGCACACGAACTCAATCCCTGCTAAATGCGTTGTTGAAGTAAGTGTGATTTATTGGAGGAATTGAAGCATGAGTACTGAAGATAGAGCAAAAGCTACTGCTAAAAATGTCGAAGGAAAAGCTCAAGAAGCATTGGGTGAAGTAACCGGAGATCCGAAGGACAAAGCGGCTGGCAAAGCAAAGCAAGCGGAGTCTGAAACCCGTCATGCAGTCGAAGATGTAAAAGACAACATCAAGCGTGCGATCGACTAGTTTGAAGTGCGTGTTAATTAGTTGAGTCGTGCATCACCCTGTAAATTCCTAGGCAAATCCCCCGGTTTCTCGAAGAAACTGGGGGATTTCATATTGAATCTCTATTCAAACCCTTAAACCATCAGAGAAGATGGTTCGATGGGTGCAACATTAGGGGTATCTAGAAAATCGGCAGCCTCTAAAATCTCGTGCAGGTTAATTCCGGTTTCTAGTAGGCAAGCGTGTCCGCTCTTGGGCAGCAGGTGCATTTGGGCATTGGGCAAATGGTCAACCAAAAATTCCGCTTCGGCGGTGGAAGGCAACAACCGATCGCAGCGTCCAACAATCACTAAAACAGGCTGGGTCAGGTACTGCCATTCCCCATCCCCGACTTCAAACTCCCGCAACAGCGCCAATCGCCACACAGCACTGCGTTGACTGACTGACTGCATTGCCTTGAGCAACGCTTGCCGCTCTTGCAACTCGATCCGCTCGATCGCCGTCAGAAAAGGCAGCAACAAAATGCAGGACATTCGATAAAATGCCTCTGGCAGTGCATAGGTGAGGTAAGACCCCCAATGGATCAACGAGCGACGCTTAAATGAAGAGGCAGGATTGATCAAAATGATCCGATGAAACAATCGGGGCGATCGCAGCGCCACTTTGATTGCCAAGCAGCCGCCAAAGGATTCTCCACAGAGATAGATCTTGCGATCGCCGTCTCCCTCTAACTCCAGTCGGATCAAGGCTGTCACCTGCTCCACCAAGTCGTCCCAGTTGGTCAGATCATCCGGTGGAATTGCCAAACAGCGTACATCAAATGCTTGCTCCAAGCCCTCGGTTTGTGCCTGTAGCAAGTCACCTGTGCCGTCCATGCCTGGCAGAAAGACGAAGAGGGGTAACTCTGGTCGAGTTTTTCGTGGGGTACGAAAATAGACGTGCTGCGGTGCGGAGGTCATGTGCTTTAGAAAACAACAAACAATAGTCAGTCACTCGCGTCAGTAGCTTTTTTGTAACAAATCCTTAATCTCAGTGTGACAGTATTCCGTTAGATCGGCAATCACCGTTTTTGCCTGCTTGCCTTGATAACTCTGCCGTTGAGACGCTGTAATCCCCATAGGACGACCGATTAAAACATTGACCCGCTCATACACCACCATGGGATGCCAGCCACTCTGCTGGAACAGCGGCTCGGAGGGGTCGATTACACTTAACAAGCTCAGGGGAATGGCAGAATTGATGGTTTCTTTTTGCGAGGCGATCGCCACGGGCAACAGGGTTAGATCGGCGATCGGTGCACGCAGCGCTAAATGGGCGAACCCCCGGTGAAATGTTCCGACGTTCTCTGGTTGGGTAAGCGCCACCATGGGTTCCGCGCCTTCTGGAAAGATGCCGACGACCTGCCGATCGTGGAGCAGTCGAATGGCTTGGGTAAAGAAAGACTGACGCCGTTGTTCGGGTGTATCAAGGGGGAAACAGCCCAATTGGGTGACAATGTCCTTCATGATTGGCACCTGCCCCATGTAGTGATGACACGCAAAGCGCATCGACTGATTTAAGGCTGCCATCAGCAAGGGCGCATCCATAAAGCTACGGTGATTACTCACCACCACGATCGAGCCGGTTCTGGGCACTCGCTCTTGATAGTGAAACCACAATTCTGTGTTGAGCGCAGCTAATAACTGCCGTGAAAACCACAAAGGGCTAAAAAAATCCATACAGTCGTTGGGGAAAAGCCCGCCAAGCTTTAAGTTTCGTTACATATAGCTTAGGTGATATTTACTTTCATCGGGTCTACCCTAAGCCGGAATCCGATGATTGCTAACTTTAGCAACAAATAATTGGGTGTAAAATCCGTGCGTAAGACCTGGGAGTGTGGTTGGATAACCCACGGAGCAGAGCGCCAAACTATTACAAACTTGACTCGCTTGTGAACTTATAGTGCTAATTGTGCTAGTCCTGTGTAGAATGCGCACGTTAGAAAAGAAATTGCTTAAAGTAGAGGTGGTAAACAGGATAAGGAGGAATTTAAGGATCTTTGCCTTCCTTTTAGGGAGAATTACCCATAGGATCAGGGATAGTAACATAGCGTCACTCAATCAATTGATTTAACAAACAGCAACCATAGTTTTTTGTTTTTGAAAAATATTCATTGATCGGCTTGCTCGGTTCAACTTTTAGCAAAACAGTCTTACGCTCTAAAGCACCCTATTCGCAGTATATGAACAGTTCTGGGGGTTATCCCAGGTTATTTCCATGAACCTTTTTGAAATAGATACGAGTACATTTGTCGTTACTACTCCCATTTACTACGTCAACGATGTTCCCCACATCGGTAGTGCATATACCACCATGGCGGCTGATGTGATGGCACGATTTCAGCGGCTGCGGGGAAAGTCTGTCCTGTTTATCACAGGCACGGATGAGCATGGACAGAAAATTCAACGTACTGCTGAAGCATTAGGGCGATCGCCCCAAGAACACTGCGATTTGATTGCTGCTAAATATGCGGCGCTCTGGCAACAACTCAATATCAGCAATACTCGCTTTATTCGCACCACGACTCCTCGCCACGCGGCGATCGTCCAAGAATTTTTCCAACGGGTTTGGGAAAAGGGAGATATCTATCTTGGGCAACAGCAGGGGTGGTACTGCGTTTCCTGTGAAGAATTTAAAGAAGAACGGGAATTGCTCGATCAACATCGCTGCCCCCTACACCCCACCAAGGAAACGGAGTGGCGCGATGAGCAAAATTACTTTTTTCGCCTCTCTCGCTATCAAGCGCCACTAGAGGCGTTGTATGCCGAAGACCCCGACTTTATCCAACCCGATAGCCGACGCAATGAGGTGTTGAGCTTCGTCAGCCAGGGCTTGCAGGATTTTTCTATTTCACGGGTTAATATTGATTGGGGTCTACCGTTTCCGATCGACCCGCACCACACCATCTATGTCTGGTTTGATGCACTGCTCAACTACATCACGGGATCGCTCGATCTAGAGGCGGAGCCAACCCTAGACAATGCGCTAGCACACTGGGGATCGCCCACCCTGCAATTGATTGGAAAAGATATTCTACGGTTTCATGCCATCTACTGGCCCGCCATGTTGCTATCGGCAGAGATGCCGTTGCCGAGTCGCATTTTTGGACACGGGTTTTTGACCCAAAATGGTCAAAAAATGAGCAAGAGCGTGGGCAATATCATTGATCCCTTTGAGTTGGTCGATCGTTATGGGGCAGACGCGGTTCGTTATTACTTTCTCAAAGAAATCGAGTTTGGTAAGGATGGTGATTTTAACCAAGTCCGCTTTATTAACATCTTAAATGCTGACCTTGCCAATGATCTGGGGAATTTGCTCAATCGCACCGTGCAAATGGTGCACAAATATTGCAATGGGAGAGTTCCAACCGTGGCTCTAGAGGCGATCCCCGCCGATCATATCCTCCAATCAAAGGCAACCTCCCTCAATCAGCAGGTGGCAATGGCTTATGAAGCCTTGGCATTTAGTCAGGCGTGTGAGGCGATCTTGTCCCTGATCCGTGCTAGCAACAAGTATATTGATGAACAAGCCCCCTGGACGCTCTACAAGCAAGGGCAGCAGGCAGCCGTAGAGCAAGTGTTGTACACCGTTTTAGAATCTGTCCGGCTAGCCGCCTACCTCCTATCTCCTATCGTTCCGACCATCAGTACGGCAATCTACCAGCAGTTAGGGTTTACGGACAATTTCAATCAAACGGCGATCGAGACACTCCCCCAGTATGAGCAACACGCTCGATGGGGAGTTTTGCCAACCGACCAACCGTTGCCGACTCCCCAGCCAATCTTTCGGCGGCTCGAACTTTCCGATAAATGAGTAATTTCTACTCCTGAATAATTACAGTTGGATTTGTATTGTAATCCAGTGCTCCAAACACCCTCTTTCATAAAATCCCAAGGACTTAATACCCAATGTTTAACCAAGTAGAAAATGACGCTATATTTACACCGGAACAGGTGTTAGAAAATCGAGGGCGGGTCGCCATCTTCATTGATGGTTCCAACCTGTTCTACGCCGCACTGCAACTAGGCATTGAGATTGACTACACCAAACTGTTGGTGCGGCTGACCTCCGGCTCCAGATTGTTGCGCTCCTTTTTTATACAGGGGTCGATCGCACCAATGAAAAGCAGCAGGGCTTTTTGTTATGGATGCGTCGTAATGGCTATCGGGTAATTGCCAAGGATCTGGTCCAACTGCCAGACGGCTCCAAAAAAGCCAACCTGGATGTAGAAATTGCGGTGGACATGATGGCGCTGGTGGGTTCCTACGATACGGCGGTGCTGGTCAGTGGTGATGGTGACCTTGCCTACGCAGTCGATGCGGTCAGCTATCGGGGAGTGCGGGTTGAGGTGGTCAGCTTGCGATCGATGACCAGTGACAGTTTGATCAACGTCGCCGATCGCTACATCGACCTGGACTTCATCAAAGAAGATATCCAAAAGACTCCCCGACAAAACTACACCTATCGTCCCCTCTCTGGGCTAAGCCTGATGGAGGATCAAGACGACAGCTAACCACACGGGGTTACGGTTTCCAACATCAGCTTCGAGCGCTTGACTGATTCTGGGATGGGCACAGGATAGTTTCCGGTAAAACAGGCGGAGCAAAAGCTCTCTGGGTCTTCGCCTGTGGCGAGCAGCATCCCACCCCAGGAAAGATAGGCAAGGGAATCAACCCCAATTTGTTGGGCGATCTCCTCAACCGATTTGGTTGCTCCAATTAGCTGATCCTGATTGTCGGTGTCGATCCCATAGAAACAAGGGTGGGTAACCGGAGGCGAAGAAATCCGCATATGCACTTGCGTTGCGCCTGCTTCCCGTAGGGCTTTGACGATTTTGCGACTAGTCGTTCCTCGTACCAGAGAGTCATCTACAATCACCACCCGCTTGCCCGCCAACACATCCTTGAGCGGATTGAGCTTCACCCGAATTCCCAATTCTCGCATGCTCTGGGTGGGCTGGATAAAGGTGCGCCCCACGTAGCGATTTTTGATTAGCCCTTCGGCGTAGGTGATCCCCGATTGTTGCGAAAACCCGATCGCCGCCGGAATGCCTGAATCGGGCACACCCATGACCAAATCTGCCTCGATCCCCGCTGCCGACTCCATCGCCAACTGCCGCCCCAAACGGAGGCGGTAGCTATACAGGCTCTCATCGTGCATGACACTATCGGGACGGGCGAAATAGATCATCTCAAAGATACAGAGCTTGCGTTTGACTGGCGGTGCCCACTGCACGGAGGTAATTCCCTCTTGGGTAATCCACACCAGCTCCCCCGGCTCCACATCCCGCACGTAGTCTGCACCAATAATGTCTAGGGCGCAGCTCTCGGATGCCACCACGTAGTTGGGAGCTTCATCCGGGCGATCGCTGTCGAGGGTTCCCAAGACCAACGGACGAAAACCGTTGGGATCGCGGGTAGCAATGATGCCGTGGGGTGTGCCAATGACTAAACTAAAGGCTCCCTGACACCGTTGGAATGCCTGCATTGCCCCCTGTACCCAATCCAGTCCTGTGTTGACGGCTTCCGCTAGGGCAAAGGCAATCAGTTCAGAATCGGTCGTAGTCAGCAGCGACACCTGCGATTCCAACAACTCGGCTCGCAGGTTTGGCGTATTCACCAAATTGCCGTTGTGTGCCAGTGCCAATAACCCCAGCCGAGTCTCCACTACCGCTGGTTGGGCATTGACGACGCGGCTGGAACCCGTGGTGGAATAGCGTGTGTGCCCGATCGCCAATTCCCCTTGCAAACTCGCCAATACCGACTCGTTAAACACCTGAGACACCAACCCCATATCCTTGTGGATATGCACTTGCACCGCCGCGGGATTGTCCAATCCGGCGAACGCAGCAATTCCGGCGGATTCTTGCCCGCGATGCTGTAGGGCGTATAAGCCAAAGTAGGTGAGTTTTGCCACATCTTCGTTGGGTGCATAGATCCCAAACACCCCGCAGGCTTCTTCTGGCTTATCAGACCCTCGATCGGCGTCTACCATGGATGACTCTAGCAGCGACTCATCAGAAAATTCATCATGATGCATCAACATGGGAAAGGGTGGCTCCTGTTTGTGAAAGAGGGAGAATAGAGCAAACACAAAGCATAGCTAGCCAACGTGTCTTGAACATTGGCAATCGCTCGGTGGTAAGGAGTTGGCAAATGGGCAGCATCAACAGGGTTTCGAGGCTATGGGGTTTCGAGGCTATGGGGTTTTAAGGCTACGGGTTTTGAGGCTAGAGAAGCAGGAGCAACGACTCCACAGGCAAAGGCTCAACCAGTCGCTATCATAATAATTTCTTAACGTCCATCTTTACAGTAGCGCACCGATCGTCAAAAAGGCGAAAAATCCTAGGCTGTAAGGCGGCGTTCCAGGCTGTGCAACCACCGATCGCCCATTTGGTTTACTTCTAGATCGATTAAGGAAAGATTATCTGTTGTGCGGATCTGCAACCGATCGAGTTCCACGGTTCCCAGCCATTGCCAAGCGGCGGGCAACTGGTTGTGGAGAGTGGACTCCCAGGTCGCCCGATCGCCAGGGTCGATCGACACTAGAATGCGTCCTCCGCCTTCGCCAAACAGCACCCGATCGAGCCGGAGAGTGGTTGCGGCGCTGAGGGGAAGCTGAATCATCGCCCCCACCTGGCTAACCACGCAGGATTCTGCCAGAGCGATCGCCAATCCTCCCTCCGCACAATCATGGGCAGAGCGCACCCAACCCTGTTGAATCCCAGTCCGACACACCGCTTGTACGCACCGTTCCATCTCAAAATCCACCAGCGGAGGCATCCCCGCGACCGTCCGGTGGATACTTGCCAAATATTCCGAGCCACCCAGCGTCAATGCTGGCGTCGAGTCTTCCACCCCAAATCCCAATAAATAAATTAGATGACCCGCTTGCCATGCCTGCCCGGCACGGCGGGTGACATCTGCCACCAACCCCACCATGCCCACCACGGGAGTTGGGTAGATGGCTTGGGGCTTGCCATTGGCATCGAGGGTTTCGTTGTAGAGGGAGACATTTCCCCCCGTCACAGGGGCATCCAGGGCTTGGCAGGCTTCCGCCAGCCCTCGACATGCCTCTGCCAATTGCCAGTAGCCGATCGCCGTTTCTGGGCTACCAAAATTCAAATTATCGGTGACTGCCAGCGGCTCTGCGCCGACACAACTGAGATTGCGAGCGGCTTCTGCCACTGCCATCTTGGCTCCCTCATAGGGGTGCAGGTAGACATAGCGAGGGTTACAGTCTACGGTGGCAGCCACCCCAGCGGTGTAATGGGATGGTGGGGTAGCATCCCGCTCTGGCAAAGATTCCTGGGGACGTAGACGGATAATTGCCGCGTCCGCCGCCCCCGGCACGACCACCGTGTTGTTTTGCACTTGGTGGTCATACTGGCGATAGATCCAGCGTTTGGAGGCGATCGTTGGGGTCTCCAACAAGTCCAGCAAAATCTGGTTCCAGGGGCGAAATTGTGCTGCGTGGGGCTGAATTCCCGCCACTGTGCAAGTGGGCAACTGGGTTTCGTGCCACTCCCATGCCTGCCGCGCATACTCCGGCACAGGGGGCAGGGTACGGTGATAGATCGGCGTATTGTCCGCTAGAGCTGTGGCAGGAATTTCCGCCGCGATCGCCCCTTGAAACAAAATTCGTACGATCGGCTCGGCCAACTCACCCCTTCCCGCCACCAACCCGCC
>JAAUSV010000065.1 GCA_012032525.1 Leptolyngbyaceae cyanobacterium SL_7_1 | reverse complement strand
TAAGGTAAGGATGAGGATGAGGGGGAACGTGGGTGACGTGGTTGAAGCTTGGCGATCGAAGTTTAAGAACTTGGATGACGGCGGTTCGTAACTGGGGATGATGCGGTTCGGAGCTTGGCGATCGAAGTTCAGAACTCGGATGTCGTCGTTCAGAACTCGGATGTCGTCGTTCGGAACTTGAATCACGCAGTTCAGAACTGGGATAACGTCGTTCGGAACTCGGATGACGCAGTTGAGAACTGGGATGGTGTCGTTTGCAACTTGATGTAGGTCGATCGCAGTGTTATTTTTCTCGCAAGTGCCCTACTTTTGGTCTTCGGGTACGACTCGCGAGGCGATGAAACTCACCAACCGATCGAGCAATAGCCCCACCAAGCCCACGTAGATAATCGCCAAAATTACCTCACTGATAATGCCGCTGTTGTAGGCATCCCAGATAAAGAAGCCAATTCCCACACCACCCGTGAGCATCTCTGCGGCGACGATCGCCAGCCAGGATAAGCCATGGCAATCTTCAACCCGGTAAAAATGTAGGGAACCGTCGCAGGCAGCAGGACTTTGAGGAAGTACTGCACCCGCGAGAGTTGCAGCACCTTGGCGACGTTGTTGTAATCCTGGGGGATGTTTTGCACTCCCACCGCTGTATTGATGATGATGGGCCAGATGGCGGTGACAAAAATCACGAAAATTGCAGCGGGGTTGGAGTCGCGCAGCGCCGCTAAAGAGATGGGCAACCATGCCAGCGGCGGCACGGTGCGCAACACCTGAAAAATGGGGTCGAGGGCGCGGAACATCAGGGTGCTCACGCCAATCATGATGCCCACGGCAATCCCGACAAAGGCAGCCAGGGTGTAGCCGATCGCCACCCGTTTCAGACTAGCCGCCAGTTGCCAAAACAAGCCCTGATCCGTACCATCGCCCCGAAAGAAGGGGTTGATAATCAGCGGGTCCCAGGTATCTTGAAACACTTGAATCGGTCCCGGCAGAGAAGCCGTGGGGCTAGAGCAGAGCAATTGCCAGATGGTCAGGAAGATCACCAGTGCCACCAGTGTTGGCACGAATCTTCGCAGGGGTTTGACGATGTATGCCGTCCAATTGGGGGAGGCGGGCGATCGTCTGGGTCGAGTGCTCAGGTTAGTTGCCATTGGAGTTCCTTGATGGGGTGCTTGGGTCTGATTAGATCCCCGGCTTCTCCGAAGAAGCCGGGGATCTAGGACTTGGGAATTGCTTTATGCTTTTTTGATCGCCAGACCCTTGAGGTAGGCACCGGGGTCTTCGGGGTCGAAGGTGGTGCCATCAAAGAAGGTTTCCACGCCCCGGGAACTGCTTTGGGGAATGGCGGCTTCCTGCCCGATCGCCTTGGCGGCTTCCTGCCACAGGTCTTCGCGGTTGACGGCTTCCACCAGCGCCTTGGTGTCGGTGTCACCGGGGAGGTAACCCCAGCGAATGTCTTCGGTCAAAAACCAGAGGTCGTGGCTCTTGAAGGGGTAGGAGGCGTTGTCATTCCAGAATTTCATCAGCAAGGGGCTATTCTCCAGGGTGCGTCCGTTGCCAAAGTCAAAGTTGCCTTGGGCACGGGCTAGGATGTCCTCCGCTGGCACTTTGAACCACTGCCGTCCAGAGACGATCTGGCACATTTCTTCTTTGTTTTCGGCTTGGTCACACCAGATCTGTGCCTCTTGCACTGCCATCAAAATCGCTTTCGCCGCGTTGGGGTTTTGATCGACCCAATCTGCCCGCATGGTCAGGGCTTTTTCGGGGTGATCCTTCCATAGTTCACCCGTGATCAAGGCGCTATAGCCAATCTGCTGGTTCACCGTTTGCGCATTCCACGGTTCGCCCACACAGAAAGCCTCCATGTTGTTCACCTTGATGTTGGCAACCATTTGGGGCGGGGGAACGACGATCGTTGACACGTCCTTATCGGGGTCAATGCCGCCCGCTGCCAACCAGTAGCGCATCCACAGGTCGTGCGTCCCACCGGGGAAGGTGACGGCACAGTTCATTTCTCTGCCTTCTGCCTTGCCTCTGGCAAATGCCTCTTTTAAGGGAGCGCTGTCGAGGGAAACATTTAGATCTTTGTAGGTATTTGCCAGAGAGATGCCCTGCCCGTTCACGTTCAAGCGCGACAGGATGTACATCGGCAGTTTGGCTTTGTTTTTGGTAATTGCCCCTGCCGCCATCAAATAGGGCATGGGGGTGAGGATGTGTGCCCCATCAATCCCACCACCACCGGAACCCAGTTCTAAGTTGTCCCGCGTCACTGCCCACGACGCCTGCTTCACCACTTCCACATCGGGCATTCCATACTTGGCAAACAAGCCCTTCTCCTTGGCAATAATCAAGGGAGCAGAATCCGTCAGGGCAATAAATCCTAATTTTGCCGTGGTGACTTCAGGAGCATCGGCGGCGGCAACCGGGCTGGGGCTAGCGGTGCCTGCGGCAGGGCTGGTGGCTTCAGTTGATTCCGATCCGCCGCTACAGCCGTGCAATACCCAGGTGGTGGCGGTGGTGGCAGCGGCGGTGATCAAAAACTTGCGTCTAGACACATTCGACATAATATTTGGTTCTCCAGATAAGGATGTAGGTGGGCAAGTCAAATTAACTGAGTTATCAAGCAAAAATAGATGCAGACCCCCATCCAAAGCCACAGCCGCTTTGGTAGAGGAGGGTAGGACATCAACGGCAATCTAGGGAGCGATCGCCTCCACGGGTTGTGCCGCAAAATGGGTGAGCAGCAACTCTCGTAACACAGGCTTCAAATCTTCACAGGGAATCCCTTTGGTGACACAAGTGCCCAAGTGGGCATCCTTACCCACCTTGCCCCCCATGAAAATATCCACGCCTTCCACGGTCTTGCCGTCCTTGCGGGTTTTGGTGCCCATCAAGCCGATATCGGCGACCTGGGGTTGACCGCAGGAGTTGGGGCAACCCGTCCAGTGAATCCGCACCGGACGCGAGAGGGAGAGTTCGGTTTCCAACTCACGAATCAATGCCAGGGCACGATTTTTGGTTTCAATCAACGCAAAGTTGCAGAATTGCGCCCCGGTGCAAGACACCAGCGATCGCTCTAAGGCATTGGGTTGAACAGAGAAGCGCTGCAACAACGGTTCCTGCAAAAACACAGGCAGGCGCGAATCAGGGATATTTGGAATAATCAGATTCTGCTCCACCGTCAGCCGCAATTCGCCGCTGCCGTAGACCTCCGCCAACCGCGCCAGCTCAAACATGTCGTCGGCAAATAACCGACCGACGGGAACGTGCAGCCCGACATAGTTCAACCCTGCTTGTTTTTGCCGATACACACCGATGTGGTCGCGCTTGTCCCAATCGATTTCATCCGTAGGAGCCGCGGGGGTGAGGGACTGCCCTAACTGCGCCTCCACCGCCGCCCGAAAGCGATCGAGTCCCCATTCATCAATTAGCCACATCAACCGCGCCTTTTGTCGATTCGATCGCAGCCCATGATCGCGGTAGACCTCCAAAATCGCCCGACACAGCGCTACGACTTGATCGGGAGCCACCCACGCATTCATAGGAATCGCCGCCTCACAACGCTTGGCGGAGAAGAACCCCCCCACCACGACGTTGAATCCCAGTTGGCGGGAGTGATCGGCTAGCGTTTGGAAGGCGGGGATAAAGGCAATGTCGTTGATTTCGGCGTGAACCGAGTTATCCCGTCCACCCTCGATCGCAATATTGAACTTGCGCGGCAGATTGGAGAACTCGGCGTTGCCCTCGCCGCCATTGGTGATCATGTCTTGCACTTGCTGCACCAGATCGCGCACGTCGATCAACTCATCCGCATCTAGCCCTGCCACAGGGGAAGCGGTGATGTTGCGGACGTTATCCATGCCGGATTGCACACTGGTCATCTCGGCTGCCTGCAACCGATTGAAAATGTCGGGTACATCCTCAATCCGAATGCCGCGCAGTTGCAAATTTTGCCGCGTGGTGATGTCGGCATTGCCATCTTCGCCGTAGCGTTGCACAATCTCTGCCAACACCCGCAACTTTGTACTGGTGAGAATGCCGCTGGGCATCCGCATCCGCATCATAAATTTGCCAGGGGTGACAGGACGAAAGAAGATGCCCAACCATTTCAAGCGGTGGTCGCGATCGGTTTCATCCATCGATTCCCAGCCGACCTGAGCAAAGTGATGCAACTCTTGCTTTACTGCCAAGCCGTCCTTTTCGGCTTTAAACCGTTCAAACTTATTCAGATTTGGAACCGTTTCCACTGCCACGTTTGTCACGGGGTGTTACCTCTTGCCAAGGTGAATGATGAGTAAGGTAGAAATTTTTCAGGGAAAGATTCGTAGCTTTAGATACAAAAGTTCATAGATTATGACAGGATCACATCTCCACCATGCGAGAGTTGCATTGTGCAGCAAGATTTGTCTTACCGAATCTGGGTGAACACTGGAGAATAGGGGAACGCGACGCAGGCAACGCAACCGAACCAAGTAGAAAAATTGCATGGCTGTTTATTAACGCTGAATCGTATGACCAAATCCCCTGCTTTTTCAGTGACATCGGCTACCTCTGAGGGTAATGGCGGTGCTTTCCTGCCAGCGATCGATCTGCCCACCGCTCTAGAACAGTTCAAACTGGGCGATTTTGATACCCGCTGGGAAATGGCGAAACTATTGCCCCAATTTGGTTCGGCGGCGATCGCTCCCCTGATCGACCTGCTCCACGACCTCGACAGCGAGGAGGACGATTGGGATCTACCTTGGTTTATCGCCCAAGTGTTAGGAACATTTCAGCATCCAGAGGCGATCGCTCCCTTGGTGGACCTGATGCAAACCACCGATCGCCCCGATGTGGCAGAAATGGCAGCCACCGCCCTGGCACGTAGTGGAGTGAGTGCGATTGCCCCCTGACCGACCTGTTGCACAATTCGCATACCCGTCTCCTCGTCGTGCAAGCCCTCGCCCAACTCTCCGACGCCCAGGTGATTCCTGCCTTACTGATGGTGGTCAACGATCGCTCCGCTGAGGTGAGAGCGATCGCCCTAGAAGCCCTCAGCCATTTCTACCACCCTGTAATCACTCGTCATTTGGTGCAGGGATTGCATGATCCTTCCTCCCTCGTGCGCAAATCTGCCATTGTTGGTGTCAGTCTACAAGCCAGTCTGTTGGAAACCGATCCGGTGGCGCTGTTGGCATTTCTGCTAGCCGATCTAAACCCAACGGTGGGACGGCAAGCCGCCTTGGCACTGGGGCGGCTGCAAACCGATGCGGCGGCGCAAGCCCTCACCCAAGCCCTGATTGCTCCCACCAGCCCGATCGAATTGCAACTCGACTGTGTGCGATCGCTGGGATGGATGCAATCAGCCGCTGCCTTAGATGGATTAGCAGACGGGTTGGGCAGTGTCTCGGAACAGGTGAAACTAGAAATCGTTGCCGTTCTGGGACGAGTCGCCCCACCGCCTCTAAAAGCCACTGCCACCGCCATCCTAGTCGCCGCCTTACAAGCCCAAGCATGGCAGCAACCAATTATACTCAAACGGGCGATCGCCTTCAGCTTGGGGCAATTGGGCGATCCCCAGGCGATCGACCCTTTGATTTACCTGCTGGCGGACGAAGATGCCAGTGTGTGCCTGCATGCCATTGCCGCGCTCAAGCATTTAGAAACAGAACCTGTGCTTCAGCGATTTCACCATTTTCGTCAGCTTACCAGCTCGCCGATGGCGTTGCAGCAGGGGATTGCGATCGCCCAGCAGGAGTGGGGCGATCGAGAAACAACCTAGAGAAACCAATTTCGTTGTGGTTGTGGACTGCCCCACTTCGTATGCCCCACTTCATATGACTGAGTTAGCAGGAATTGTTTTTATCACCTTGGGGTGATTTAGCGGATTGGAGGAGCCGATACATTGTGAGCATGGACTTGGTAGAGTTTGTTGTCAATCAACTGGCTTTAGCACTCCATCTTCTACTGGCTATTGGTGGAAACTTGTAAACTCCGTCTAAGGTGCTTAATCATGAAACTCTCTAACTTGGTTCCTAAAGTAATGGCAGTTAGCTCTCTTGTTGTGAGCCTGTCTCTAGTATCTCTGCCCTCTAATGCTCAAGAGTCTCCTTTACCGACCGACCCAACGATCGATACTACCGAAAATGTGGATGTGGAAGATGACCGTGATATGGATTGGGGTTGGTTAGGGTTACTAGGATTGTTGGGGCTGTTAGGTTTGCGTAAAAAGGATGAGGTTCACTACGAGCGTCCTGTTTCCACGGTTCACCCCACTGATCCGACTCGTGCTCCCTATCAAGATCGATAGGTCTTTAGATACAGCACTTTTCAAGTGCATGGGGTATAAATTTTTTGTTGAGAGCTGCGCTGAGGGCGGCTCTCAACAAAAAATTTGGTTCTATCAAAGCGCAAAGCGCTGTATTTGATTTGTAATGGTTAGTATTTGAAATTCCCGACTTCTTGAGGAAGTCGGGAATTTGTTTTAATGAACTGCTAGGGTTATTTAAAAAGACTACACACTTTTTCGCCAATCCCATGAACTAAAAACGGAGTGGAATGCTGTTTAGACACGCGCAGTCGATCGCGACAGTTATAAATTTCCACAGGTTGTACAACTCCATCAATGCTGATCTTGACGCGATATTCCCAATAATTTTTGGCACTCCGTTGAATATCAAGCAAGCAAATTGTGTGCGATTGAATCGGGTAGCAAGGGGCAGCGATCGCTTTGGGAATAGAACCTATGACTAAATTGCTTAGTAGTAAAGCAACCAATAGGGTGGTGCTTAGACAGAGGTTTGTAAAAAATCGACCCAACATCTGCATAACTTTTTTGAGTTTTTGAGGGAGGGTAGCAGTGCTACTCTCCCTCAAAAAAATGGGGTTTAGTTTTGTAAGGTTACTCAATTATTTTCCTACATTGTCGCCTACGCAATTGGATGGAGGGAGCGGTTGCCCACCCTGATCGGAAGACAAGGGGGAGTTTCTCTCTTGAGAACAGGCTTTCTTCTTCTCCGTCAACCAGGAGCAAAACTAGTATCTGGAGATGGGACGCAGCGGCGATCGCCCCATACAGTGGGATTGGACATGAGCCTTTTCCGAGGTGAGCAGCGATCGCTTTGGCTAACGCAGTCGGGACCATCCCATCGCTGCATCGGTTTGATTTTGTCCTGCATTTAGGTGCAGGTGTACATTCGCACGCAAAACCCATGAAGAAGACAGTAACCCTAGCCATTGCTTTTTTGCTGACATTATTTGTGTCGATTAGTGCGGTTGCCAATCCCAGACAACTCCCCAACGGACTGATCGAAGCCAGAGCTTTGCTAGAGACAGCCGCCCAGGAGTCTGGTCGCCCAGCCTACTCCGAAAGCACAGCGGTTAGATTCAACCCCAGTGACAATGTCTATGTCAAAAGTGTCTTAGCGATCGACTTCACGCCCGATCGTGCCACGGTGACTCTGCCCCTCTATCGGGGGCTTGCCCCAACGGGTGAATCGGTTTATTACATCCTGACCGAAGCCTCTGACTTTGAGGTTGCTAAAACTTTGGGCATCAACTTTGCACCCAAGATGAAAAATGCGATCGGCACCTCTGGTGCCCAACCAGTCACCCTGGAGGCGGGTTTAATTCGCTTTAAGGGCACGGTGGATTTTTCACCCCAATACCAAGTCGTACCCGGTTCCCCCGATCCCTTTCCCCCCGCTGTGGCAATCCCCGGAGCGATCGCAGATGCCCAATGGTCATCGATGGTGGTGATGCCCAGCAATATTGTGCTCAATGCCCAGATGGTGCACAATGCTTCAGGTAGCCACGATCGAGTGACTGCCATCGATTTGCAAAACCGCACTGTTACCCTGTCGATTCTCGATGGGTTTCAAGGAGGCAGGCAGTACTTCTACCACTTGGTCACGGATGTATCGGCATCAGTCCCCTCTGTTCTAGAAAAAGGAGTGTTTGCTCCCCGCTTGGCAGATATTCCTGAGTTTGGCAGATCTACCTCATCGGAACCGTCTGCCCTGTTGGGATTTTCTCCAGTCCTCAATGGCATCACCGACACCAGCACCGGACAACACCAGGGCTTTGCCGCCTCCCTCGCCAATAACGGCATCGATCCGATCAACATCTTCCCCTACCCTCCCGCCAACGATGATTCGTCGGCTGAGAACAACTATAGCCCCCTTTGGGATGCCCATGTCAATATGTGGACAGAAGCGGCGATCGAAGCTGGTCAGGTCAGACGGATCACCTCCTTTGAAGACCTAGAAGGGTTGATTCAGGCTGGATTGGTCACCAGTGCATCTATCAATCCCGAAGGACCCGGTAATCCCTGGCTGTTTGGACTCCGCCCCACCCGCGCTACGATCAATTGCCCTGTAATTGCCCACCCAATTCTCCCGAATTGAGTGTCAGAGCTGCCAAAAGCGTGGGCGTGATGGAGACAACCCGTCTCCATCACCGCCCACGGCTGACAGACTGCTGCTATCAATCAACCCTAACCCAACATCGTTTTGGTGACAGACTGAAATGACTTACGGGCTTCAGAAATCACCTGTGCCAAGGGCTGTTGGGTTTGCAGAAATACCCGTGCGCAGTTGCGCCCCGGCATGCCAGAGATGGAACCACCAGGATGGGTTCCTGCACCCGTCAAAAACAAGCCATCGATCGGAGTACGATAGTTAGCAATTTCAGGCAGCGGACGGAAAAACACCATCTGCTCCAAGGTCATATCGATGTGATAGTAGTTGCCGTTGTAAGCTCCCAATCGTTCCCCCAGCTCTGCTGGGCTTTCCACCTGTCGAGCGATCAGGGCTTGTTTAAGATTGGGCGCATAATCTGCCAACTTATCTAACACGCGATCGGCAACCTTATTCTTTAGCTCATCCGTCCAACCCGTGCCATTCTGCCCAGTTCCTTCCAATCCTTCGACTTTGTAGGGGGCAAAAAACTCAATCCACAACGTGTGGTTGCCGTCAGGGGCAAGGGTGGGATCGAGCATCGAAGGCATCACCACATACATGGATGGATCAGCATCGGGAATTTTGCCGATCGACGGGTCAGTATGACCAATCTCCACCTGTTTGACGGAATCCGCAATCAGCACCGGAGCCAATCAAATACTCGTCCTGGTGGTTGTGGTGTTCAAAGCGCAACGGTTCTGACAGGGCGCAGTCAATTTTGAGGATGGTTTCGTTGTTATTGACGATGCGGCGCTCCAAGCGTTCTCGCAAATCGGAATCGGCAGCATCCACCTCGGCAGCATCCATCATTTGCAGGAATAGCCGCTTGGCATCAATGTTGGAAATCACGGCTTTATTTGCCCGATACTCCTTATCTCCAACCACCTGCACGCCCACAGCCCGCCCATTATCAACCAGGACTCGTTTGACCAATTGCTCAGTTAGAATGACGCCACCGTGCGCCTGCACTGCCTTTACGAGCGCCTGCACCAATGCCCCTGTGCCTCCCTTGGGACGTGCCATTCCTGGGTTGTGGCGCATTGCCATCATCATTGCCCCGATCGCCAGGTTCTTTTGGGAGGGGGGTGCCCCCAACTCCGATGCCAACCGCGCCAACGGTGCTTTGAGGAATTCTGAATCAAACCATTCGTTCAAAATATCCTCTGCGCTAGTTAGCATGGTTCGGATAAAATCCAATGCCTTGTCGGGTGACCCCACCACCGAGAGCAGATCCCGTACCTTCTGAAGATCGTAGTTGCCCGCAATATCCAAGATAGACTTGGGCGGCGCATTAAACATGGGAATCGTAGCGCTGATGAATTTTTGCCAAAAATCCGCAAAAGCCGCGTATTTCTCCGCATCCCGCTGGTTGTAGCGGGCGATTTCGCCACAGGTTTTTCGATCGTCGATGGGCTAGAAAATACTTACCATCCGGGTGGGGACAAAACACAACCGGGTCACAAAATAGGTACTCTAAGCCATATTTGGTTAATTCCAACTCCTCCACAACCGGACCAAGGTGAATGAATTCGTGGTCGATCGCACAGAGGTTAAACTTAAATCCGGGTGCCTCCTCCGGCATAATTTCTTCCGTTGTCGCTGCACCTCCCGGAATCGATCGCTTCTCTAACAGCAGCACACTATAGCCCGCCTTGAGCAGGTACGCTGCACAGGTCAAGCCATTGTGACCCGCGCCAATAATGATGACATCGTAATTCTCCATGCTTGTCTCTCGCACTGCTCTAACTAAGTTGTTCAGGAAGATAAGGGCAATGAATTTTTCCACCGCGATCGCACAAAGACGGTGTAGAGAACCCACTGCCCTAACGTGTCCCTATGGACTATGTTGGCTGCCATCTCCAATAACGGCAACCTTGTGACGATAGACCAACTCACCCCCATACCAACCTGTGATACCCAACAGCACAGACACAACGGCGGAGAGAATCAATCCCGTTGGCAACACAGCGCCTTCCACATTGTTCAATCGCAACAGAAAGTTGATCAGCGTTAACCCCAACACTCCAATATTGCCGACCATGTGTGCCCAACCCGCCCGGCGCTCTCGCACCCGCCCAATCCGAATGAAATCCAACATGCCAGTGATGGCGGCCACCACGCCACTGACCAATCCTCCGGCAATCAACCAGAAAGACATGCGTGCCCAAAACCCATCGTCTGTCAGCCAGTAGGCAGCATCAGTGGCAAGAACCGTAACCAGAAATGCCACTGGAAATGTCACGATCACTGGATGCAACGGATGTCCAGCGATCGCCACCGTACTTGGAACCCCACTATCTCGGTATTCGCGCTCATCACTTTCGATCAACGGTTCTACATTGGGTATGCGTGTCATTGTGTTCCTCCTTCAAGGGGCAATTGGTAAAACAAGGTAGAGTTGCTGCTAATTAGATGGGAAACGTTGGATAGAAGCTGCCCCGCAAAGGGTCAGCTTGCCCACCGCTACATCCAGATGGTGTAGCGCCAGCTCAATGCCATCCAACTCAAAATTTCGTAGGTCGAGGACTTCTTGGGTTTGTGCCAGTAGCGCTTCCGTCAACTCTGGGGAGTAGCCGTTCCCTTGACGAGGTTGCACGTCGGCAAGCAAAATCTGTTGCCCATCCTGGCTGAGTTGGGGAACGGCTGTAAAGCCGATCGGTCGCACTTCATCCGATGACAATAGCCGCACTTGGGCATCGATCGCCACTTCACCATCACCGGGCAACCGAAACTCAATTTGTAGGGGTTCGATCGCTGTGGACTGTCCGTCGATCATCAGGGTTAAGGCTGCCAACTTTTGCTGCACAAAGCTAGAGTTAAACGCCTGATTAATGTCTGCCTCAGTCAACACCACCTGTGCCGTTGCCTCGGTGGGACGTGTTACTTCGATCGTGCCAAACATAGCCCGCATTGGGTCAATCGCGATCGACTCCGTTTGCAATGTCATGGAATCTACCCGCAGCTCTTGCTGCATCACCATGCCAGTACCAGCGATCGCACCGATTCCAACTCACCCTGCATCAGTTTCAGAGGGTCAGTTTTAATGTCCACATCGATTGACTCCACCTGATCCAATTGACTAGAGATGCCCACCTCTGCCAATTTGCTCAGCGCTTGCTCCCCCAGATCTCCAGACTGACTCACACAGACTCTCCCATACAATCTCTAATGAGTACTGTAGGGTAGGCGTTTTGATTGTGGTATCCGCACTATGGTAGAGAAATAGGACTGCAAACAACTACCTCACAATCCATTCAACAACCGTTCCACCTTTTTGCTAAGCGATTGGTGGTCGATCGTTTGCACAAGGGCGTGGGCATCGGTGTAATAGGAACGGGCTTTGTCTTTGCGATCGAGCATTACATAAAGACTGCCAATACTGAGCAGGGTGGCAATTTCGTTGGGGCGATCGCGCAGCTCTTGATACACGGCTAGTGCTTGGTTGTAGAACCGCAACGCCTGTTCTACGTCGCCCAAGGTGCTGTAGGTGGAGCCAATATTGTGTAGAGTGACCGCCTCGCCCGGTCGATCGCCCAACTCGCGCCGACACAGCCCAATTTGGTGGTAGAGCAGCAGGGCTTGATTGAAATGTCCTAAGTCTAAATAGACACTGGCAATGTTGTTGAGGGTGGTCGCCTCGCCCAATCGATTTTTCACCGCTTGCTGGATCGATCGAGCCTCTTGAAAAACTGCCAGTGCCTGTTCCGGTTGCCCCAAAATGGCGTAGGCAAACCCAATGCCATTTAGGGTAGTGGCTTCCCCAGAGAAGTCCTCTAGGGTTTTCCGCATGGCTAGCACTTGGTGGTGAATCAGCAGCGATCGCTTCGGTTCATCTAACTTGGCGTATAGAATTGCCACATCATGTAAAGTAGACAGTTCACCTTGCAGATCCTGGATCGTTCTAAATACCGCCAGCGCTTGGTTGAAAAACTCCAAACTCATCGACAACTGACCGAGATGACTGTAGGCAGACCCGATGTTGCTCAAGGAAATGGCTTTGGCGCGATCGTTGTGAAGCTCCTGCGCCAGCGCTAGGGCTTGGTGAAAATAATCCAGGGCGGTCTGGGGTTGGCAACAGTAGATGTAGCCCAGCCCAACCTCATTTAGAGCATTGCCTTGCTGAGCGCGATCGCCAAGTTCCTGCGCTAGTTCTAAATTGGCTCGGACAAGGGTTAAATAATCTCGATATTTACCTTGCTTGTAATAGCGAGTGGCTTGCTGCCGACGCTGATTCCAGTCTTGAATGGTGATGGTTGAAGTTGCAGCGGTTGAAGCTAAACTAGGTTGCTGGCTCATTAGTACCCTAAGCAATAAAACGTTTGTAGAATCAAATTGATTGGCACTAATCGCTCACAACACCAAAGACACCGCCACATCAATTTATCGAGTCGAGTAAATTAATTTTTTGAAAAAGTTTTACTCCACGTCACAGCAATGCACCTGATCAACTGAACGTTAATCATACTCTATCTTTAGGTACATGCGATTAATAGAAAGATGTGCAGCTTACACTTTCCCCAGCGATCGAACCGAGGCGCTTTTTCTTTTAGGGCATCCGGTGGATCTTGAGAAAATTTGTTTCTCCTGTTGGAATAGCCGGAATCCCACCCAAGATTAATACGCTATCGCCTGAGTCGGCTAAAGAACGCTCAGACAATAACTCTTGAGCACACTCCACATGCTCCTCAAAGGTGCTGACTCGACGGTCTAGCAAAACGGGTTGGACTCCCCAAAACAAGTTGACATAGTGATAAGCCCTGGGGTTTGCGGTGAAGGCAATCACCGGAGCCTTGGGGCGCTCCCCTGCTGCCAACCGCGCCGTGTAACCCGTGACAGTGAAGGCGGCAATGCAACGTAGGGGCAGCGTGTCGTCGATCGCATTTAAGGCTTCGGTAATGGCGTGAATGGCGTCGGAGGTGGCAGGGGGATTGTTGACGTAGTGAATCTCCTTCTCCACATCGGTGGCAATCCGGGCAAGCATCTCCACCGCTTTGATGGGAAACTCTCCAACCGCCGACTCGCCAGAGAGCATGACCGCATCGGTGCCATCGACGATCGCATTGGCAACATCGCTCGCCTCTGCCCGCGTGGGACGGGGATTTTTAATCATGCTTTCTAGCATCTGGGTGGCGGTGATCACGGGAATGTTGCGACGGTTGCACTCCCGAATGATCGCTTTTTGAATCATCGGTACTTTTTCAGGGCTAACCTCCACCCCCATATCTCCCCGCGCCACCATGACCGCATCGCATTCATCCAAAATCGCATCCAGGTTGGCAATGGCTTGGGGTTTCTCAATCTTGGCAAGCACGGGGATAGGGGCACCCCTCGCCGCCAGCAATTCCTTTAGCTGCCGCACATCCTCCCCACGGCGGACAAAGCTGAGGGAGATAATATCGACGCCTTGGGCAATACCAAACTCCAAATCCTGCTTGTCCTTATCGGTCATTGAGGGCAGGCGAATATTCAGGCTGGGCAGGTTCACGCCTTTGCGACTTTTGAGCGTGCCCCCCTCAACGATCGCACACCGCACCGCATTACCCTCCACCGCTTCCACCCGCAGTTCCAGCAAGCCATCATCCAGCAATATCTGGGTTCCTGGTGTGGCGTCCTCCGCCAAATGGGGATAGTCGATCGACACCGTATGGGGTTGTCCAGCAAAGTCCTCGAT
The DNA here is from genome assembly GCA_012032525.1 of Leptolyngbyaceae cyanobacterium SL_7_1. Lineage (GTDB taxonomy): Bacteria > Cyanobacteriota > Cyanobacteriia > Elainellales > Elainellaceae > JAAUSV01. The sequence goes on along the minus strand of JAAUSV010000065.1, from coordinate 3,093 downwards.
CGGCACGAGGGTGAGAAATTCCCCCTCGACCAATGCCACGGAGCCATTTGGCAACTGCCCCACCCGAATTTTGGGACCCTGTAAATCTTGCAGTAGGGTGACGGGGATGCCCAGTTCTTTCTCTGCCGATCGCAACAGGGCAACGGTGCGAGCGTGATCCTCATAACTGCCATGGGAGAAATTCAACCGTGCAATGTTCATCCCCGCTTGGATCATCCTTCTAATCACATCGGGGGAACTGCTGGCAGGACCGATCGTGGCGACAATCTTAGTGCGATGGTTGGAACGTTGCAGCATAGAGACTGAACCTAACCTGGATAGGTGTAAACGATCAATCCCCTGTATCTTAAATCCTTATCGGTGAGGCTCAAGTCGCCACGGACACGAAAGGCAAATTCCTCGTAATCTCCTTAACAACAGAGGGGCGCATCCGTCGCCCCTACTCTGCCTGCTCCTCCAACGGCTCCGTATTGTCTTCGGTGAGATCCGGCTCAATCATTTCTAACTCGCCATCGGGGGCAAACAAGTATTTCGGTTGTGAAAAAATCCGATATTCATCCAAGCTGCCATTCAACGTATTACCTAGCGGCAGTGGCAACGGGGAACTAAGGCACTGCTCCTTCATACTGACTAAGTTAAATTCAATATTTTCGGTGTAGATCGCCATAGTAATTCTAAAAATTTCAAAGAAATTGACCACCCAGCGACATTCTTCTTCGGGCAAGCCTTCGTAGTATTTGATCAGCTCGGCGATGCGGGCTTCTAGGTGGGTACGAGTATTTCTACAAATCAGGATCAGCTTTAGTAAAACAATGACCAGCGTCAAGGGGTTACCATGGGACAGCAATGAAACGAACAGGGTAGATGGTTCCTGATGGGTTTCCGTTGTCAGATATTCAATGATGCGATTGCAGGTGCGGAGTAAGAGGGCATCGTCGATCGGCTTGTTGTGATGGCTGGTGTAGAGTGAGTCTAACTTTTCAGACAGGCTATTTTGGAGCGTTTGCACAAATCCAGGATGCTCTACCGAAAACAACAGATACTTCTGGAGGCTCTGCTTAAATTCCTGATAGGACAAATTTTGAGTTTGGTTGACAAAAATATTGGCGAGGTTGGCGTGGCTAAACAATCCCCGTTTTGCCACGATCGCCTTGATCAACCGCAACACCTCTTCACCCAAGGCAGTTGGATTTTTTGGCAATTTTTGTTGGGAACTGGGAGACTGCGATCGCGCCGTATACATGGCAAGGTCAAACTTAAATCGCTCCTTGAGCTGGCGGGAGAGTGCCCGTGCCGCTTGGCGTTGCTCGATCGGATTATTTAGGTCAATGTACTGAGGGACGAGGAGGTAGGACGTGTAGCGTTCTGCCCAGTGCAACGGCTCCCGTTCCTCATACCGCGCCGCAAACAACTTCAACTCTTCAAAGTCTTTTGCTTTCAACAAACCCCTTTAGCCAACCCCGCAGCCGTTGCAGCGTCGGTGAAACCGTGTGTCGATTGAGGATTGGATCAAGGAATAGCTGGATTAGTTGTTGGATGTATTTGTGGTTGCGGGAGATGTCCCAGTTATTGATCAAGATGTAGCAGGAGCGCTTGAGGGTGTTTCTAAATTCCCGCTCTTGATTGGCAAAGACGATTTCGTAGAGGGAGGGCAGTGTTGTAGAGCTGATCGTACCTGTGTGATGGATAAACAGATGTTTGAATTCTGTCAGGACATCCTCCGGTTGCCACTCTTTTACAATCTCTAGGAGAAAGTTGTAGATTGTCTCTTGAGCTTTGGGGATATCGCGCTGAGCATTGGCTCTCTTTGCGGAGTTTGATTTGTAGCTGCCTGCTGATGGGTTTCCGGTCATTCCGAGACTCGCAGTCATAGAGCTTCACAAAAAATTTAAAAAAACCTATACCGCTGTATAGGGGACAATATCAGGAACAAAACGATTACCAAAGTCAAATCGCCATGGAAGGATAGAAGCTTGAGCACGGATACTGCATTCAGACGGATTACTTCATCTAAAGTGGGCAAAACCTACGGATCTGCGGCACTGATCGGCGGACTTGTGAGAGCCTCGACTTGAGCGGATGCGTCGTAGCCACGAAACCACTGAGTTGCACCCACCCCATTGTTAAAGCTTTATCAATTTTTATCATGTTTATTGAAGGATTTACATAGAACCGTGGTTCAAACTACAGTGGCAATTTGGAAAAAACCAGTGTAGCTCAGTCTGGAGGGCATAACCAATCACCCGTTGAAGATCATCAACTGCACCAAGCCAAATTCCGGTAACTTGATTGGAATGTAAGGATTTCTGCACAAAAACCCCAGTGATTAGGCGGATTAACCCTCACCGGAGAAGTCGATAAAACGGGGGAGACTGCGAACCAAACCGCCGTTGAGCTATAGATTCTTTCAATGGAAATCAATGGAAAAAAGTGGCGACGATCGAGTCAACCTTGAGGGAACTGATCAACAGGGCTTCTAGGAAGAGCTTTTAGGAGAATAAGCATAAGTACTGAAATCAACTGTATCTAATATACGGTTTCGTGGATTTTTCGGTTAGATGGAATGAAAATTTGCACACGGGTAGTCCTGATCTCTGCGTGATTTTGCCGATCGCCTGCCTAAGCAATTGCCGACTCCCAAACGACCTCTATAGAGACAATTTGCCTCAAAAGTGCAAATGTATTAACGATCAGGTGTATTAAAGTGCGAATGTACTGTTAATTTAGAATCAGTGTATTGCGCTTGGTTGCATGATCCCCCATCGATTGACCATTAAAAATTTCCTCAGTTACCGCGAGGCAACCTTGGATTTTTCTGGATTACACGTAGCCTGCGTCTGTGGTGCCAACGGAGCCGGAAAATCATCGCTCCTAGAGGCGATGGTTTGGGCGTTGTGGGGTGAAAGCCGAGCTGCCACCGAAGATGACGTTATTCATCAAGGCGAGATGGAAGCCCAGGTAGATTTCCTGTTTGAGTGTCATCAGCAAATCTATCGGGTGATGCGTACTCGCTATCGAGAGCAATCGAGCGTGTTGGAGTTTCAGGTGAAGACAGCGACTCAATTTCGATCGCTGACTAAACGCACCATTCGA
>JAAUSV010000064.1 GCA_012032525.1 Leptolyngbyaceae cyanobacterium SL_7_1 | reverse complement strand
TCCGGAATATTTAACTAGTAACTAAACCTAAGCTTAGCTACCTATTGACTTCTTACCACGTCATTTAGGTGCGTTTTAGCTCTCAAACTATTTCTCTTGTCTAGGTTCAATCCGCCCTTCCTGATTCCCCCTCGCGGGGTGCCTCTCTCGGACGCTTATCAAAGATAACAAGATGAACAAAGAACTGTCAAGGGGGGAATCAAAGAATTTAGAGATTTTTTTGAGAATTTGTGAAACGCTTGATTGACAGGCTTTGAGGCGATCGCTCTCCTCAATCTTCTACCCAACGCCACCCAGAACAAGGAAAGGGGATGGGGAATTCACAGACAGGGACAGATAATAAGAGGTGACGATCGAGTGGTGGATTAGTAGCGTGAATTTTCAGAGCGTGATTGCGACGTTGAACGAGTTTTGGAGTGAGCGTGGTTGCCTAGTTGTTCAACCCTACGACACCGAGAAAGGGGCTGGGACAAAAAGCCCTCATACATTTTTACGGGCGATCGGTCCTGAGCCTTGGTCAGTTGCCTATGTGGAACCTTGTCGGCGTCCGGGGGATGGGCGCTATGGGGAGAACCCGAATCGAGTTCAGCATTATTACCAGTATCAAGTGTTGATTAAGCCGTCTCCTGAAAACATTCAAGACACTTACCTGGATTCCTTGAAGGCGTTGGGGATTAAGCCAGAAGAGCATGATATCCGGTTTGTTGAAGATAACTGGGAAGATGCAGCCGTTGGCGCATGGGGCGTTGGCTGGGAAGTGTGGTTAGACGGGATGGAGGTGACTCAATTTACCTATTTTCAGCAGTGTGGGGGATTGGATTGCCGCCCGGTATCGATCGAGATTACCTATGGTCTAGAGCGGCTTGCAATGTATTTGCAAGAGGTAGATTCTATTTTTAAGTTGCAGTGGAATGACCAGTTCACCTACGGAGATGTCTACTTGCAGAGCGAGATTGAGAATTCAACTTATAACTTTGAGGCGTCGGAGCCAGAGGTTTTATTCAATCTGTTCAGTTTGTATGAGAAGGAAGCGGAACGATTGATGAAGCGAGGATTGGTCTCGCCTGCATATGATCAGGTGTTGAAGTGCTCCCACACCTTCAATTTGCTGGATGCGCGGGGAGCGATTTCTGTAACCGAGCGGACTCGGTATATTGGCAAAATTCGGAATTTGGCGCGGCAGGTAGCCCAGCTTTATTTGCAGCAACGGGAGGAGATGGGATTTCCCTTATTGCAGGAGGAGCGAGTGGAGGTTGGTTGAGCAGGAGTGGAGGGATTTTGTAAGGGGGTCAGGGGAGTCAAGTTTACAGCGGTGAAGTTGTACACTTCTAATGATTACGAGTGATTACAGGCAGTGAAGTTTGGATAGGGAGAACAGATGTCAGAGCGTTTGAGTGGTTTGTTAGAGCCGATCGCTGCTTGGTTTCGTGATTTAGGAGTACCAGAACCGATCGTGCATTGGGGACATCCCCTCATGATGGGGATCGTTGTCGTAGTTATGGGGAGCGTAGTTGGATTGACAGGATGGCGGGGGCGGCAGGTGGTTGATGGGGCGGAGGCAGCGAAGAGTAGGATGAGCCATCGATCGATCGCTCCCTTGATGTTCCTATTCATCGCATTGGGTTATACGGGTGGGGTTCTATCCTTGGTCATGCAGCGCCAACCGATTCTGGAAAGCCCTCATTTTTGGACGGGATCGCTGGCGATTTTGCTTTTGGCTGGCAACGCAGTGATAGCAGCAACTGGATTTGGGAAAAATAGGGCGGCACTACGGACTGTGCACGCCTATCTGGGTAGCACAGCCCTTTGTGTGCTGTTTCTTCATGCTGTGTTGGGATTGAAATTAGGATTGGCGATTTGAGTTCGAGGCTTGGTAGATCGCCCAATAGTTAGCACCTGACGCAGTTGAAGGACAACTAGGGTTGTTCAGAGTAATTTTCTATGACCTCAACTGCGATCGCGGGTGTGATAATTTGTCTGGCTTATATTGCAGGATTGTTAGCCACGGGTTTGGGATGGACGATTGGCGGGGTATCTATTGAAGGAGCTTGTTTTCTGGGGTTAGGCTTCATTAGCTCCTTTGGGATTCCGCGATGGTGGAGGAGTGGGATCGATCGAGGGTGTGGGCGATCGCTGGCGTGGTTGGGTTTGCTGCAACGGTGTATTTTCATGTGCGGATGCCCACGCCAGCAGCAACAGATATTAGCAGGCTGATTACATCATCAAGCTCGGCGACTCAATCGGTTACAGTGCAGGGAGAAATCGCGAGTTCTCCTCGACTGACCCGCAGTGGCAAAATTCAATTTCTATTAAAAACAACCGAAGCAAGATTGGTGGCTCAGGGAGAAGGTGCGTCAACCCAAGCCCCTTTCAATCCGCAATCCTACAGTGGGAAACTCTATGTCACCGTGCCTTTGGATCAAGCAGACGCCATACTTCCTGGGCAACAGATCCAAACGTTTGGCAAGCTCTACCTGCCCAAGGCAGCAGCCAATCCTGGAGGGTTTGATTTCCAGGCTTATTTGAGGCAACAGGGAGTGTTTGCAGGGTTGGGTGCAGGACGGGTGAACGTGGTGAGCGATCGCCCCCAATCCTGGCAATCTTCCTTCCAGCAATGGTCATGGCATGTTCGGCAGCGAATTGTCCAAGCGCAAATCCGGGGAGTAGGAGAGCGGGAAGGATTGTTGCTAAGCGCGATGGCGATCGGGCGGAGCGGCTTGGAAATGTCTTTTGATCTAAAGAATCTCAACGCGCCATTTGAGTTGCGCGATCGATTTACCCAGGCTGGACTTGCCCATGCCTTGGCAGCTTCAGGATTTCAAGTGTCGCTGTTGGTGGGGGTGGTGGTGACCTTAACCCAAGGATGGTCGAGTCGAGTTCGATTAGTATTGGGGATCGTAATGCTGATCGGCTATACCGGGTTGACGGGGGCACAGCCTGCCGTATTACGAGCGGGGATTATGGGCACAGTGGCGCTTGTGGCGTTGACCCAGCAACAGAAGGTCAATCCATTAGGTTCGCTGCTACTAACAGCAACGATTTTGTTGCTATTCAATCCTCTATGGATATGGGATCTGGGGTTTCAATTCAGTTTTCTAGCTACGTTGGGGTTGTTAGTAACCGTGCCAGTATTGATGCAGAAATTAGATTGGATGCCACCCGCGATCGCCTCCATCACTGCGGTTCCCTTGGCGGCATACCTTTGGACACTGCCGTTACAACTGGCTGTATTTGGCGTAGTGTCACCCTACAGTGTGCTAATCAATGTCTTGGCAACTCCTCTGATTACCGTGATTAGCATGGGCAGTATCGTCAGTGCGGTCGCTGCGGTAGTCTATTCGGATTTTGGCAGTTACTTAGCTTGGCTGATTTATTTGCCGACCCACGGACTGGTGAAATTGGCTGAGATTGGCAATCAACTACCGGGAAATGCGTTTTCGGTGGGGGCGATCGCCAGTGTTCAGGTAATTACCATCTACGGATTATTTGTTTTGGTGTGGTGGCAGCGATGGTGGCAACGGCGGTGGTGGATGGCTGGGTTGTTGAGCATCAGCTTGATCGCCATTCCAACGTGGTATATGAACACGCATCGACTGAGAGCGACGATTCTTGCTACCAACTCTGCGCCCGTAATGGTGATTCAAGACCACGGAAAAGTAGCGCTATTCAATTGCGGGAGTGATCAGACGGTTCGCTTTGCTGTTCTACCGTTTTTGCAGAAGCAGGGGATCAATCGGATTGACTGGGCGATCGCCCTTCATCCGCTCCAAACAGCGTGGGAACAAATCAGAGAAACCGTAGCAATTCAAGCAATTTACAGTTCCTCTGCAATTCCCGTCACAGCGCATTCCAAATCGTCTCTTACAACCCATTCACTCCTTGTATCGGAACAGCCTTTGCCCATCGGCTCAACCCGGCTTCATCTGATTCAACCTGCTCCGCCTGTGTTGCAACTAGAAATGAATCATCAACACTGGCTTGTGCTAGAACAAACCGATCTGCTGGCTCAGCAAGCGCTTGTTCACCATTCGCTTAATCAAGCACAGGTGTTGTGGTGGACTGGCGAAGAGTTATTGCCAGAGATTTTGGAGAAGGTGCAACCCAAAGTAGCGATCGCTTCGGCGCGAGCGATTTCACCCAACACCCAAACCTGGTTGGACACTCACCACGTGACTACCTACATCACAGGACAGGACGGAGCCATTCAATGGACGAAGCAACAAGGATTCGTGCCTGTTGTAGAAATGAATGGGTAGATCGCTGGGGGAAATCCTCACGTTCAGATCCGCAGCGTCTCATTGAAGCAGTACAATAGCTTAGAGACCTGACCTCCTGGAGAGGTGGCAGAGCGGTTGAATGCGGCAGACTCGAAATCTGTTTTGGGGCAACTCAACGGGGGTTCGAATCCCCCCCTCTCCGTTTTTTTATCCATTAGCTGTTAGCCATTAGCTGTTAGCCATTAGCTGTTAGCCATTAGCTGTTAGCTGCGATTGATAGCGATGTAGAACATGTACACGAGTTCAATAACACAGAAAATTAACCAGGAAAGCAGGGGGTAGGGGTGCGGGTTGAGGCAGGGTGTCGGATTTCGTTTGAGGCAGATGCAGCGACGCCTGCCATTTTTATGCTTAGACCTCGCAGTGGTGCTGGGCAATGGATTATTCGGGAGGAATATACGTTAGATCCGATCGTGCCTGTGGTGGAATATACCGATAGCTATGGCAATTTGTGTCAGCGGTTGATTGCGCCTGCGGGTTCCTTTCAGATTCAAACGAGTGCGATCGTCGAAACAGCCGAATCGATCGATACTCAACTGAGCGCACCCTACGTTCCTGTGGAAAATCTCCCGGATGAAGTGATTCAGTTTCTCTTGCCCAGCCGCTATTGCCAGTCCGATCAACTCTACGACTTGGCGATCGAGATTGCAGGCGATCGCACTCCCGGCTACGACCAAGTTGAAGCCATTCGCGACTGGATTCACACCCAGATCGACTATCGCTATGGTACGAGTGATGCGTCTACCTCAGCCGTGGACACCGCCGCGAAACGAGTGGGGGTGTGTCGAGATTTCAGTCACTTGGGCATTGCCCTGTCTCGCAGCCTAAATATTCCTGCCCGCATGGTGGTTGGCTACCTCTACGAACTTGAGCCGATGGATCTCCACGCTTGGCTTGAGGTGTTTGTGGGCGATCGCTGGTACATCTTTGATGCCACTCAAGCCGAGCCAAGGGGAAATCGCATTACGATCGCCTACGGACGGGATGCCGCAGACGTAGCGCTCGTCACCCAGTTTGGACCAATGAAATTGGTGAACATGAACGTTTGGGTTGATACTGCCGAATAGCGAAGGCGTATCGTCCGTGAGTCTCAACCGATGGCTTGTATTAAGGCAAACCTATCCCTCACTTTTTTCGTTGGTATAATCTGGCGGCTTAAGAGTTTGGAGAGAACAAATGACAACGAAGGCAGACTACACCGAAGCCGAGTGGAAGACCCTTTATCTAGCCCCGATCGCCTGTGGATTTGCAGTAGCAATGTCTGATTTTGGCATCGTTTCTTCTGCGATCGAGGGAGCAGCGATGGGTAAAGAATTGGCTCAAGCCAGCGCCATCTATCCCCAGAATCCGCTAATTCAGGAATTATTTCCTGCCAGTCGTGATGCAACAGAGCAAGTTAAGGTCAGTCCATCTGAACTAGGTGAAAATCCTCAAGCGGCAATGGATAGAGCAACGGCTCTAGTCACAGAAGCAATGGCTATCCTCGCTTCAAAAGCCTCTTCGGAGATCGCAGATTACAAAAGTCTGTGTCTCAGTGTTGCCGATCGGGTTGCAAATGCAGCGGGTAGCGGATTATTTGGGTCGGGAACCAAGGTAAGTCCGGAGGAAGCCACGGCGATCGAGAAATTGAAAGCAACAATGGCACTGTAAACTCCAAAACCTTCTGCCTCAAGGACATTTTTGTGAATACTCTCTTGTTCACAAAAATGTCCGAATGGTTTTGGCGATCGCTCTATGACGAAGAGTTCCAACATTTTGTGTTGTTGTCTATATTGTTTTGCAACGAAACCTCAATAGAGCTAGGCTCGTCTAGTCAAAACAGGTACAATTCCTAAAAGATAAAGAAATTATTAAATTCTTCTAGAAAAAGCATCGATTTGCCCTTTATGCATGGTGCTTGTGATGACTGTCGTTTTGCTCCGTCAATTGTGGGATCTAGTCGAAACAACACAGTCCCATCTTCTTCTAAAGTTGGATGATAGCCATTTGGTGCATTTACTAGTTGAGCAGCTTAAGGAGCGGGAGGTTTTAGATAAAGGTAATGAAGAGGACGCTAGACAGTATATCCATTCTAGAGTTTCCCTAATTCGAGACTTGGCTCTGGCTCGGCAATTTGCCTACTACACTTCACCTTACAGAACCTCGCCCTAACCCACCAGTATTACAATGGTACTATTTTAATCAGTCATTTATGAGATTTCAGTCAGCCACCACCAAACACCTAATTGCTGGATTGTGCAGTGGGGTGCTGTTAAGCATTGCCCCTATTCTAATTAATCACAACGTCAATTCTTTAGAACCTCCCCGTCTCACCTCATCTGCTGAGATACGCCCCATCGGCAACCCGATCGATCCACACACTCTACAACAGCAGTGGATCGTTTCTCCTGATCAAGCCGTTGGTTTGTTACAACAGGGAGCAACTTTGCTAGACGCCCGTGGTTCTAATGCTTGGAATAGAGGGGTGCTTGAGAATTCGATCGGCGTCACCTGGCAACAATTTTCTCAACAAGAGCATCCTCACAAGGGAAAACTATTGGAGGATGAGGCAGTGCTAACGCAAAAATTGCGGGAGATCGGGGTGTTTAACGATCGACCTGTAGTAGTGGTGGCTGATCCAGCCAATGGTTGGGGAGAAGATGGACGAATTGTTTGGATGCTGCGAACTTTGGGACATCGCCAAGCAGTTTTAGTCGATGGGGGATATCAGGCACTCGTCGAACAGGCAGTGCCAGTTGTTGCACAGGGAGAGACGATCGCTTCTACCCCTGGAGATTTCATCATTCGTCGCACTAATCAATGGGAAGTTGACCAAGCAGAACTGCGTCGCCTGATGAATGCAAACAATATCGTGATCGTCGATGTGCGGGAGCCGAGGGAGTATCAGGGACAAACTCCCTATGGTGAGTCGCGGGGCGGACATATTCCCGGTGCTATTCATCTTTATTATCGAGATCTATTAGATGAGCAGGGTAATTTGCGATCGAGACAGGAATTGCTCGCACTCCTACAGCAACACAACATTACCCCCGATCAAGAGTTGCAAGTCATCAGCTATTGCACAGGTGGGATTCGTTCGGGTTGGTTTACGGCTGTGTTGACAGACTTAGGATTTAGGGCGCAAAACTATGCTGGGTCTATCTGGGAATGGTCGGCTGCGCCCGTAGAAGAATATCCTTTGCAAACCAATTAGTTTTCAACGGCATTTTGTGTATTTCCTTAGGATTGTCCTCAGGATTGTCCTCAGGACATGTTAAAGTATAGAGGAAAGATTGGAGGGTTCAGGGAGACGCGCTTCCACTGGTGAGTCATGCTCCCACTGGCAAAAGTCGAGCCAGAGCGACTAACAATCCATTACCTAGATTTAAAAATATTTATGGTGATGCCAGTGCTAACACCAACACCACCTACGCTACTACTACTCAATCAAGGTAATTTCAATCAAGGTAACTCAAAGGTAAGCCAGCGCCGTGCTGGCTTTTTTATTTTACAGCCTTGGAGACCTTCCAGGCTACCTCTCCTTGCGATCGATACCCCACTTGGGTAAATACAAAGCCTGCATCATAGAAGCGATCGCCATATTGTTGAATTTCACTAATTGACAGATCCAATAACTCCGCGATTTCTGATGTTCGTAATTGCCAGCCATTTCGAGCAGCGTCTTCCAATTCTCGGTATCGATCCAACGGTTTGCCACTAGGCGCAGGCGGTTGTAGCCGAGATGCCATTTCAGCCGCCAGCGCTGCCATGAAACTAGGAAGCATGTCAGACTGTACTGGAGATAGTCCAGAAGACTGTCCTGAGGAATTATCTGCGTTGGGTTTGGCTAACCCTCGACGCTCAAGGAACTCTGCGGTCGTGCCATTTGATTCAATGAAATCATGCAGCTCATCTAGCAGCCTGAGTTGTTGGGCGTTCACGTAAGCCTTGTTTCCAACTTTCTCAGTTTTGATTCCTAATGCTTCAATCCGCTTATAGATTGCACTTCTGACCACACCATATCGGGCTTCAAGCTGATTGACTTGGAGCCGATCGATCTCTGCATCGCTCATCCTGTTGTCCTCTGGATTGTCCTCAGGATGTTATCTAGTATTGCGTATCCTGCTGTCCTCTGGATTATCCTCAGGACATTTTTTACTGAAATCTTAAACTGAAATCTCACATTGTCCATCCTAAAATCTCTGCAACTTGCTTCGCAATCAGTGTTGGATCAAAGGGTTTGCCAATCAAACCTGTGACTCCCATACCAATAAACTGATGGCGATCGCTCGGTAACGTCTTTGCAGTCAGCAAGACAACTGGAATTGAACAGGTAGAAGCGTGGGATTGGAGTTGCTTAAAGACTTGCAATCCGTCCATGTCGGGCATAGAGACATCTAACAAAATTGCATCAAACGGATTGGTTCTGGCTTTATCTAACCCCTCTTGTCCAGAACCAGCTCCATCTGTTTCCCAATCGGTAAACCCTTCAAGCGACAATTGAATGATGTCTCTCAGGTCTCGTTCATCATCAATCACCAAAATCCGTTTGGTCATAGGGTGGCTCTCCACAAGGCAACGTGAAAAAGAACGTGCTGCCTTTTCCCAACTGGCTCTCTACCCAAATCTGTCCTCCATGTTGTTGCACAATATTTTTGCAGATGGCAAGTCCTAGCCCGGTTCCGCCTTTTTGACGAGAATCAGAGACATCCACCTGTTGAAACCGTCCAAAGATCAAGTTGAGCTTGTCAGCGGGAATACCGCGTCCTTGATCTTTGATCGAAAACAGGATGTGGGGTTGGGGTCGCTGTTTCGATTCGATCGCCAGCCAAACTGTACTTTCCGTAGGAGAAAACTTGATCGCATTGCCCAGAAGATTTGTTAAAGTCTGCACAACGGCATCTGCGGCTGCCCTAACTACACTTGGGACAGCCCGCACCTCGATCGTGATCGACGACTGAGTAGCGATCGATTGCACCGCTTCGACTGCTTGTTTAGCCAGGTCTGCGACCTGACATAGCTCCATCGCCAATTCAACCTTACCAGACTCTAGGCGCTCCAAATCCAGAATGTCGTTGACCAACCGAATCAGACGATCGCTATTTCTTAGAGCAATTCGCAGGACGTGGTCAAATTTGTCTGGCTGGTCGTCATATTTTGAAGACTGCAACAATCCCAAGGAACCCCGGATGGCAGCCAGAGGTGTACGCAGTTCGTGGCTGACTACAGAGACAAACTCATTTTTCATCCGTTCAATGGCATGGCGATCGCTGACATCTTGAGCCAAGGAGAGAATTGAAATCAAATTGCCTGCTTCGTCCATCAAGGCAGAGTTGAACCACTCTACACTGATAACCGCTCCATCTTTACGATAATTGCGATTGCAACAGATCCCCCCCCTACCATTCTGCAATCGTTGAAACTCCTGATTGACTTGATTGACGTCTTCCTCAAACACAAATTGCCAATCGTATAATTCCTTACCCAACACCTCCGCCTCTGTCCAACCAAAAATCTCCTCCGCTTTTTTAGACCAGCGCTGTACCCGAGCTTGGGAATCCCAAATAACCGTGGCTAGGGGCGTGTTTTCGATGTGAAAGGTGAGTTGTTGCAAGGCTTGTTTCAGTGCTTCTTCTACCTGTTTGCGATCGCTAATGTCTGCTAGCGACCCCACGGCTCGAATGGGTTGACCAGTTTCATCCCACAGGACTTTTCCCCGTGCCAACACCCACTTGTATTGACCATTCTTGCCACCCAATCGGTATTCGCAGGTATAGAACGGAGTTTCTCCACGTGCGTGCTTTTGAAATGTGGACAACAATGGCTCCCGATCGTCGGGGTGAACATAGTTCATCCATTTTCAAAGGTGTCTACCTCTGCGTAATCGCCTCCCAAAATTTCTAGGCAACGTGGTGAAACAAAGTGGGAATTGGTAAGCAGATCGTGATCCCAGATGCCATCGTTGTTGCCTTGGATTGCCAGTTGCCAGCGTTCCTCGCTCTTGCGCAACGCCTCTTCCGCGTCTTTGCGATCGCTCATATCTCGAATGATCATCAACGCAGTATCGTCGCCGCACTTGACAATCCGAACTTCTTCATGCTGCAACTTACCACGCACCCATATTTGTTGGTCATAAATTCGGGGTTCCCCAGTTGCCAAAACCCGGCGAATCTCAGACAGCCGCCGCTGAGCCATTTCTATGGGAATAATTTCTGAGATGTGTTTGCCAGTCGTGTCAATCCCCTGCGCTACGATGTCAAACTCCGCCTGCGTCCGCATCGAGCGCAGGTAGACCCCCTCAGAATTAATCAAAATGATAATGTCTGGAAGTGCCGTCAAAATGGCTCGATTTTGAGCCTCACTTTCGCGCAGAGCAGCTTCCATGCGCTGTTGTTGGATGGCTCTTGCAACGATCTCCCCCACCACTCGGAGAGCATCGATAATGTCATCCGACCAAGCTTGAGTTTTGGCAACACAGTCAAACCCAATGAAACCAAATAGTTCTCGCTGCAACGCGATCGGCACACAAACAATCGACTGGATCTGATGGGCAATAAACTCGGCTTGTTCGGCTTGAGCCTCTGGAGGGAGCTGATTGACCTGCGCCACACACACTACTTGAAAGCGGTTTAGAATGTCGATCGCCCAAGGAAACTGGCTGATGGAAAGGGCTTGGGTTCGATCGATCTGGGAAGCAATCCCATCAGCGCACCATTCGTGGGTGCAGTGCATCGATCTGCCATTGGCTGAGAACTGAAACAGATAGCTGCGATCGACCTGGACAAACTCTCCCAACCGTTGCAGCGCTGATTGAATTCCAGCATCCACTTCATCAACCCCAAGGTTAATAAATTCAGTAGAAATGGTGGCGATCAGACGCTCCAGTTTGAGTCGGTATTGTAGCGCCGTCGTGCGATCGGTGATTTTTTGTTCCAGTTCAGCATTGACTTTAGCCAAAACAGCATTGGCTTCGTTGAGGTCGCGGTCTTGAAAGTAACTTTTTAGTGCTTCTTGGACGACGCCAATTAGTAGGGTGTCACTCCAGGGTTTTGCAATGTAGCGATAGAGGTTAGCGGCATTGACCGCATTGCCGATCGCCTCTGGGGTAGCTTGTCCCGTCAGCATGATCGTCAGGGTCTTTGGATGGGTGGCGTGAATTTTGGCGAGCAACTCATCTCCCTTCAACCCTGGCATCAACTGGTCGCTGATGATGATGGGAATCTCTACCTCAGCGCCCCCTAGTTCGGCAATTACCTCCAACGCTTCTTCACCGCTTTGGGCAATTTCAATGACGTAGTGGTTCCCCAATACCTGAGTCAATGCATCCCGCAGACTAGTTAATACTAGCCGTTCATCATCAACGCAGAGGATCGTAGGCTTAGGCATGGGAGTTGTTATGGCGTGGTAGAAGGCATAGGGAGAGAAACACTAAACGTGGTGTGCCCCTGTTGACTCTTGAGCGTAATATCACCCTGGTGGCGATCGATAATCCGTTTAACAATGCTCAAACCCATCCCACTCCCTTCCCCAACTGGTTTTGTGGTGAAAAACGGATCAAAAATTTTAAGTTGAATTTCTGGAGGAATGCCACAGCCTGAGTCGGTGAATTGCACCACGACAGCCTCCCCTTGTTGAAATAGACGAATGGTCAGCGTTCCTTGATTATTCATGGCTTGAATCGCGTTGTGCACTAGATTAGTCCACACCTGGTTTAATTCATCAGGATAACCAAGGATTTGTGGCACGGGTTCGTAGTGTTTTATCACCTCAATCCCATGCTTGAGACTATTGTGATAAATCGTCAACACCAACTCTATATTATCTCTTAGATTGGTATACACCATTTCGCTGGCGTTGCCTTGATGGACATAGCTTTTGAGGGCAAAGATGATCTTTGAGGCTTTCTCAACAGCCAGTTGAATGCGATCGCACTATTACGTTGGATCACCAATGATTGGGCAGCATTTAACATGGCATCGCGTTGGCAATCGTGCAACAGCGGTAACAAGGGCAGGATATTGTCTGTAATACCCAGGGTGACTAATTCCATCGCCAAGGTATCTGCCTCCGCCAACCCCTGCTGACTCAGCTCCGCTGCCAACCGCCGTCTGGCTTGGCGTTCCTCTCGCGACACCAATATTTCTCGATTTTGCCGCGTCGCCTCTAACAAGCACTGAAATGTCGCCAGTTGCTTGTCTGACAGCGCTCGAAATAGGGGTGGCAATTGCTGAAGCGATCGCTCTGATGCGGTGATCAAACTACCGATCGAGGCACGAATCGCCCCCATGGGTGTATTGATCTCGTGGGCAATCCCTGCCACCAGTTGACCCAAAGCCGCCATTTTTTCGGCTTGGATAACATTTTCTTGCGCAGCCTGTAGTTGTTCGAGTGCTTGCGTTAGTTCCTGCGTCCTTTCTGCCACCCGTTCTTCTAAGGTGCGATTTGACTCTTCCAACGCCTGATTCAGTTGCACCAAAGCTAGATGCTGCTCCGCCAATTTTTTATCTTTTAGGTAGGAGTAAATAGCTTCTGAGACCGTCAGTTTCAAATCTTCTTGTTGCCAGGGTTTAGCAATGTAGCGATAGAGCCGTGCGTATTTGACGGCATTGGCAACTGCTTCGATGGTTGCCTGCCCCGTTAGCATCACCTTAAAGGTATCAGGCAGGATGTGATGAATCTGTTTCAGCAATTCATCACCCTTGATATCGGGCATGATGTAGTCGCAAATGACCAGCGGAATCTCGTGTCCTTCCGTCACTAGTTCTTCGATTAATTCCAGGGCATTTTTGCCACTGTCTGCAATTTCAATTACATACTCTTGCCCAAACGCTTCTCTCAGTTCATCACGCAGACTCTCAAGTAGGATGAGTTCGTCATCTACACATAGGATCACAGGCTTGCTGATCATGACTCTTCTGACTCGGCTCCCAATTGACTGGCTAATCCAGATTGAATAGTTTGAATGAGTTCCTTTTCTGTCCAAGGTTTTGACAGACAGTGATGGAGGTTGGCATGGCGCTGGGCACGGGCGATCGCTGCTGCGTCTGCCTGCCCCGTAAGCAAAACTTTAATTCCCTAGGAAACTGTTGATGCACCCTGATCAAAAATTCATCCCCTTTCATGCCAGGCATCAGCCAATCCGACACAATCAGCACCACATCCGTGTGGCTATCTTGCAGTTCATCAATTACTTCTAAAGCATCATCTGCATCTTGAGCTAGTTCATAGAAATAGGCATCGCCAAATGCTTCGCGTAATTGTGCCCGCAGACTTTCTAGGATGATGAATTCATCATCAACACAAAGAATAACTGGTTTAGACATGCACTGCCTCCCGTGGCACGGGGCTGTAAATCGGTAAGACCACCTCAACCGTTGTATACCCAGGGCGACTCGTGAGAACAATCGTGCCATGGTGTTTATCCACCACTTTTTTGACGATCGTCAGCCCCAATCCGCTGCCTTCTCCAGCCGCTTTAGTAGTGAAGAAGGGGTCAAAAACCTTCGATTGAATCTCTTGGGGAATGCCAGTGCCTGTGTCAGTAAACTGCACTGCAACCCACTCGCCCTGCCTGATCGTCTGCACCGTCAACACGCCCTTGCCCTGCATGGCATGGAGCGCATTTTGAATTAGATTTGTCCACACCTGATTGAGTTCATCAGGATATCCCTCAAATAGAGGCACTGCTTGATATTGACGCACCAGTTCCACCCCGCTCTTAAACTGATTTTGGTGGAGGGTGAGGGCAGTATCAAGACTGGCAATCAGATCGACGCTGCCCCGATCGCCTCCCTGGTTGT
Source organism: Leptolyngbyaceae cyanobacterium SL_7_1 (assembly GCA_012032525.1). Lineage (GTDB taxonomy): Bacteria > Cyanobacteriota > Cyanobacteriia > Elainellales > Elainellaceae > JAAUSV01. Next base: position 3,258 of record JAAUSV010000064.1, on the reverse strand, counting down.
GGTGGGTGTAGGTTTTCAAAGCAAATACGATCTTCGATGCCCGATCGGTCGCCGTGCTGATGGTGTGGGCGCTGCGTTGTAGCCCAGACAGCTTGTATGCCATCTGTAGGAGTTGGAGTCGATCGGGTTGCAATAAGTCAATTAGGGAATCGATTTCATCATAGATACCCATGATTACCAATAGCTCCGCCTGGGTCTCTGGGTGTGAAATATGGCGATCGCGCAGTTGTTGTGCAAGGGCACGGCGGTGTTGGCGTTCTTCTTTAGCCGATAACAGGGGAGATTTGGTGAGCGATCGATGCAGTAAGTTAAAAAATTGCTCCTTTTCCTTTGCTGGCAGGGGTTGCAATAACACCGATAGGTCAGCGAGCACCTGATCTAAATAGCTGGCGATAGTGCTGATGGACGAGCGAATCGCTCCCAAGGGAGTATTGATTTCATGGGCGATACCTGCTACGAGTTGTCCCAGGGCTGCCATTTTCTCAGAATGAATCAGTTCATCTTGGGTTCGATTCAGTTCTTCTAGCGCCTCAGCCAATTCTTGATTACTTTGCTGCAAAGCGATTTCTGCCTGGCGCCGTTGCGCCTCCGCCTGTTTGCGACTGCTGATATCTCGAATGATAAACAGTGCCTCTTCTGCACCATGAGCCACTACCCGTACCTCCTCATGCTGAAGCGTGCCATTGATCCAATTTTCCTGCTCATACAGTTGAATCTGCTGAGTGGCGATCGCCTGTTGAGCATAGTATAGATGCCGCTCCGCTACTTCAGTGGGCAAGGACTCTGCAAGATGCTTACCCACTGGCTCGCAGTCAGAAGGCATTAAGTCCATCAGTTGGCTCGTTTTGATGTAGCCCAAGTAGGTGCCGTCTACCCGTAGACGAAACAATAAGTCTGGAATTCCCTCTAGGATGGCGTGATTCTGAGCTTGGCTTTGTTCAAGCTGTTGGGTTTTGAGTTCCAGCGCTTGGGTGCGATCGACCACTCGCTGCTCCAAATCGGCAAAGGCTGCTTTTAACTGCTGCGCCATTGTGTTAAACGCCTCCGCCACCTTACCCACCTCGTCGATTTGGTTTGCTTCGACAACCACATCAAACTGTCCCAATGCGATCGACTGGGCAGCCGTGTTTAAGCGTTTGAGGGGCTGGGTCAGCCGTCTAGACAAGCCATAGGAAATGGGCAACCCAATGGCAAATACGCCAACCACCATCCCAATACTCACTGCCATCTGTCGAGCAATGGTAATCTGCACCGCCTCAATTGGAATTGAAATCAAAACCGCTCCCTGGACGTTTTGCCCATACAACCCCCCAATTGGAGTAGCAACCTTTAAGTATTGACTTTGTAGCCGTTGTTGGGTGGAGTTTTGGGCGATGGCTTGTTGAACTAGGAGCAAATCGGTGTAACGCAGGGCGGGATTGAGCCCCAAACCAGCGATCGTCCCAAATGACAGAACTTTTCCTTGCGTGTCTACTACTCGAATTTCGTGGACGTGGTCGCTGTCTAGCACCTGGTAGATCAGCGATTGGGTTTTAGCGTCTCTGACAATTGTGGACGTTGGCTCTGCTAGTTCGGCACTCAGGGCAAACATCCGTGCGATTCTAGCTCCGTCTTCCTGGGTTCGTGCCAAAAGAGCCTGGCGCGCTGTCCACGTCAAGATCACAATCGTTGGCAGCAGCGATACCAAGACACTACAGACGATGGCTAATACTATTTGTCTACGCAGAGACATAGGCTGGAATTACACCTTCATCTAAACCCTACAATGGATAGACACAGGAGGTATTGCGACCCCGCTTTTGAGCATTGGCAAGGGCTTGCTCCGCCGTTTCAATCAGATCGCCAGCAGAGTGAGCATCTGTGGGGATCGTGCCAGTAATGCCTAGGCTCACCGTAACACAGGAGTTTGGTGTAGAACCTTGATAAAAAATTCGCAAATTGGCGATCGCTGCTGCATCCGTTCGGCGATCGGTAGGGTATCTCGCAGGGCAGTATTGGGCAGCAAAATCGCAAATTTCCCTTCTTTATATTGGGCTACCACATCGGAGGATTTAAGACAGTCTTGGAGGGCGCTGCCGATCGTTTGCCAGTGGAGGGAATCGGTCGGTGATTGCTGGCGATCAAACGCTTTTGAGAACTCTGCATAATCATCTATCCCACAAAACATTAGGGAGAGGGGGGTTTTCTTTTGTTGCGAGAAATACCACTCGCGCTGAAGGCATTCCCAGAAAAAATCCCAAACCCCAATTTGAGTCAGCGTATGCAAGAAGAGCTGATGTTGCCATTGCCGGGTTTGTTGCTGGTGTAAATTTCGGACTTGGCGGCGCAGATGTGCCCGCTCCGTGTAGATCATCACCCGTGAAACCAATTCTGGACCCAAAATCGGTTTGCTTACCATATCATCGGCTCCAGCATCAAATATCCGCGCCACCGCCGCCGGGTCAGTGTGGGCAGTGACTACAACAATTGGCAAATCCCCATGATCCATATCTTGCCTGATTTCGCGGCAGAGGTCGATGCCATTGACAGTGGGCATCTCTAGATCTAGTAAAAGCAGATCAGGTTGAATCGTAGTGAAGGTTTCCCAGAAGCGATCGGGATTGGTTAGACACGTGACTTGCAAGCCCCACGGTTGCAACAAGGTTGCCAATGCCGCTAGGGCGATCGGGTCATCGTCCACAATCAACACACGAGCATTGCCATTGGGTAAGTCCTTTGACTCTAGCGACTCCGTGTCGGGAGCAAGAATATTGGGGAGGGTGGGGGGTTGAGCCACGATTTGCTGTAATTGGGTCAACAGGGTTGAGAACGATTCGGTTGGATCGGTTGTAGTAGAGTTGCCGTTGAGGATGGTGCCATCGGCGGTGGTTTGATGATTTAGCCAATATTCGATCGCCTGTGCCACTTCAGACCCCGCTGCATAGCCAAACGTCCCCAAACTACCACTCAAGCGATGGGCTTCACTAATGGCGTGCTGGCGATCGATTGCAGTCAATTGCTCGTCTTGGAGCGATCGGAGGGCATTGTTGAGAGTCTGTAATCGTTGGGTCAGGGTGCTTCTAAATCGCTCCACTACTACCAACCCATCCACATCAAGCTGCCTGCGGGCAGACGAACGAGACGGAATTACTGGAACAGAGGCTGGCGTATCAAGGGATGGTTGATCAGCGGTTTTAGAAGGTTCTGCCCCCAAGCGATAACCCAACCCATAGAGAGTTTCGATGACTTCTGGTTTGATCCCTGCCGTCTTGAGCTTTC
>JAAUSV010000063.1 GCA_012032525.1 Leptolyngbyaceae cyanobacterium SL_7_1 | reverse complement strand
CTTGGGGGGGCGATCGAAGGTTCGCAGTGCCATATTCTCAGCCACACTCATGTGGGGGACGCAGGCGTTGCGCAGCGGTTCTTCGGGCAAGGCGTAGATTTTGTGTTTTGCCATCTCGGCGCGGGTCGCACCGTAGGGTTCGCCCTTCACCAGGACTTCTCCGCTGGTGGCGTCGCGTTGTCCGGCTAGCACTTCCACCAGTTCCCGCTGCCCATTGCCAGAGATGCCCGCAATCCCGACGATTTCGCCGCTGTGGACAGTCAGATCCACATCAGATACGGCTTCTACCCCGTTGTCCTTGTTGGCGTGGAGATTGCGCACCTGCAACACGGGCGCGACTTCCGGATGGTCGAGCTTGTTGACAGGGGTGGGTTCTTTCTTTTCCCCCATCATCATCTCTGCCATATCGCCTACGGACAGGTCTTGGACAAGCCCATGTCCGGCAAACTTGCCCTTGCGCAGCACCGTAATCTCATCGACAAACGCCGTGACTTCCCGGAACTTGTGGGAAATCATCAACACACTAATTTCCCCATTCGTCACCTGCTGCCGCAGTAACCCCAACACCTCATCCGCCTCCGCTGGCGTCAGTACCGAAGTCGGCTCGTCCAAAATCAGAATGCGGCTATGCAGGTAGAGCTGCTTGAGGATTTCTAGCTTTTGCTTTTGACCTGCCGCCAGTTGGGCGATCGGCGTTTCCAGTGGCACTTGAAAGGGAGAGCTTGCCATAAACGATCGCAACTGCTCCATCTCCGACTTCCAATTGATCACAGTGGAACTGTCATAGCGCGACAACACCAAATTTTCCGCCACCGTCATTGCGGGAACGGAGGTGAAATGCTGGTACACCATGCCAATCCCATACTTGTGAGCATCACGTGGATTGGTGGTTTGCACCTTTGCCCCGTCAATAAAAATATCCCCAGAAGTCGGCTTATAGAAGCCCATGATGCACTTCACCAGGGTACTCTTTCCCGCTCCATTTTCCCCCAACAGGGCATGGAACGTCCCCGGCTTCAGGTGCAAGGACACGTTTTCCAGAGCGACCAAACTGCCAAATTGCTTGGTCATATCGACAACGTGTAGATCGGGCGGACGAACGGTTTTGAGGTTGGGTTCGGTGGCGGTGGCGGGAGTCATAGGAGGGGTGAGGGATGAGGGATGAAGGCGGAAGGAGTTAGCAGTTAAGTGCTTCGATCAAGGCTTGCGAATCGGCTACGGCTCCAAAGACGCCGCCTTGCATTTTTACCATTTTCAGGGCGGCGAGGTGGTTGCCGTAGTCGGTGGCTCCGGTGCAGTCGGAGAGCAGCAGGCATTCGTAGCCGCGATCGTTGGCGTCGCGCATTGTGGTATGGACACAAACATCGGTGGTGATGCCTGTGAGGATGATATTCTGAACGCCCCTGAGTTGCAGCAGCATGTCTAGATCGGTGGCATAGAAAGAGCCTTTGCCGGGTTTGTCGATCACCGCTTCTCCGGGGAGGGGAGCCAGTTCGGGGATGATTTCCCAGCCCAACTCGCCGCGCACCAGGATCTTGCCACAGGGTCCCATGTCGCCGATTCCGGCGCCGATTTGGCGCGATCGCCAGCGTTTATTCTCCGGCAGATCTGCCAAATCGGGGCGATGTCCTTCGCGGGTATGAATAATGGTGTAGCCTTCGGCGCGGGCAACGGAGAGCAGGCGGGCGATCGGCTCGATCGGCGCACGGGTGAGGGACAGATCGTAGCCCATGCGATCGACATAGCCCCCTTTGCCACAGAAATCGGTCTGCATATCAATCACCAACACCGCCGTATTCTCTGGGCGCAAGTCACCGTTGTAAGGATAGGGGTAGGGGTCAGCGTCAACAAATCGTCCCATAAAGTGTCTCCTGCCTAGCTATCGGTTCCTAATGCCCCTGGCACACCCGTTAATGTGCGTTTCGGAGAACAGGTAAAAATCATAATCAACAACGTCAGCACATAAGGGGCAGCATTGAACAGGTAATACCCTTGCTGAATTCCCACCGATTGCAGCGCCGGTCCGAGGGCTTGGGCGCCGCCAAACAGTAACGATGCCCACAGACAAGCGATCGGATTCCATCGAGCAAAAATCACCAGTGCTACCGCCATCAAGCCCTGACCACTGGAGATGCGCTCTGTCCACACACCCGGATAGTAGAGAGAAAGGGATGCCCCGCCGATTCCCGCCAAAAAGCTACCAATCATCACACTCAACATCCGCACCTTGAAGATGGACACGCCCATTGCCCGTGCTGCATCGGGGCTATCCCCCACTGCGCGGATAAACAATCCCCAGCGGGTGGAACGGAAGAACCAACTGAGCAGGGGAGCGATCGCCACTCCCAACAAGAACAACGGACTAATCTGCAAGGCGGCTTGTAGGGCGGGGGGCATTCCATCTGTCGCCAGATTAATCGTTGGCAATTGCGGGGCAGAGGGTTGGATGAACGGCTTACCAAAAAAGAAGGCGATGCCACTGCCAAAGACAATCATGGCAATGCCCACCGCCACGTCGTTGACTCGGAACTGCTGTGATAACCACCCGTGAATCGCTCCTAACCCCACCCCGGCAATCCCCGCTGCCAACACCCCCAACCACGGCGACCCGGTAAGGTAGGAAATAGCATAGGCGGTCATGGCACCCGTTAGGAGAGTTCCTTCTAACCCCAGGTTGATCTTGCCGCTTTTTTCCGTCAGGCACTCGCCTAAACTGACGAAGAGGAAGGGCGTTCCTCCCCGCATCGTGCCAGCGGCGATCGCCAACAACACGCCCCACCAACCGAGGGCTTGAGATGCTTCTGCTGCCATAGGGACACTCCGAAGGATGAAGGATGGAGGAGGAAATTGTGGGATGGCATCTTGCCCGTCCAGACTGGGCGGGCAAGATGCCCATCCCACAAGAGACTGAGTTGCAGACGTTAGGTGATTGCCGATCGCTCCCTCACGACACCACCACTGGCTCCTGTCCCGGACTGGCAGGGGGAGAAGGTGGCGTCATCACTATGGGTTTCTCCTTGAAGAAGGGGAATTTGCCGTAGAGGGAGTCGCTATAGAGCACCACTAAAAACACCAGTCCCTGGAAGACCAATACCGTGGCATCGGGGAGATTGTGCGATCGCTGCAAAATCCCACCGCTGGCAAGAATGCCCCCAACTAAAAGAGACATGAGCACCGCCGCAAGCGGATTATGTCGGGCAGCAAAGGCGACCAGAATGCCACCGTAGCCATAACCGACATTCAGCGATTCGTTGGCAGATCCCTGCACGGCGGCGACCTCCACCATCCTGCCAGTCCGGCGCAGGAACCAGCGAGGGCGCAGACAATGATCGTCAGCTTGCCAACTGGGATTCCGGCAATCCGGGCGGCGCGAATGTTGCCCCCTGCTGTCCGAGCGGCAAAGCCAAACGTGGTTCGTTGAATCAGGAAATAGGTAATAACGCAGGCAACTAGCCCATACACCAAGCCCCAATGCACCCGTGTACCGGGGATTGCCCCCAGCATGTTCACGTCAGCCAACGGAAAGGTAGATGGCTTATTCAGGGAACTGGGATCTTTCATCGGACCGCCCACCAGATGGTTGAGCAGCGCGATCGCCACATAATTTAACAACAAACTACTGATCGTCTCATTCACGGCGCGGTAGTGACGCAATGCCCCCGCCGCCCCGATCCAGATACCTCCGGCAACCATGCCCGCGATCGCCATTGCCAGTTGCACCCCCAAGGGTGGCAGACCCGTGCCAATGGACAAGCCCGTGGCGATCGCCGCCAGCCCACCCACGACCAGCGCCCCTTCATTACCAATGATCACCAGTCCCAATCGGGCAGGCAGGGCAGTACACAACGCACTCAACATCAAGGGAGCCGCTCGAATCAGCGTATTCTGAAACGTGCTCCACTGACCAAATGCCGCTTTCCAAATCGAACCATAGACGGCAAAGGGATTGGCTCCGACTGCGGCACAAAACATACCAAATAGCACCAATCCAACGGCGATCGCGCCAAAGGGAAGCAGGAAGGATTCGAGGGTTCTACGCCAAGCTTGTTTCATATCCCTAACTCCCCACTGACCCAATTACCCCTTCCACCAGGTAGTCCATGGTTTCCAGCTTGGGATCTTGCTGCTTCAGGCTTTCTCCGGCGGCGACGACGACGTTGCCCTGGTTGTCCTTGATTTCGCCTGCATAGATCACCATGCTGCCGTCCATGAATTTGGCTTTGGCAGCCTCGGCGGCTTGTTTAGTGGCTTCGCTGACGGCTGCACCGTAGTCCGACAGCTTGCAGAAGCCTTCCTTTAAGCCACCCCGCAGCAGGTGGGGGATGCTGCCATCCGCGAGGGTTTTTCCAGTTTGGGCGTCCTCAACCAGCTTGGCGTATATGTTGGTCCAATCCCATTCCGCCCCGGTGAGGTAGCCGTTGGGCGAGAGGCTGGCTTGGTTGGCGTGGTAGCCAGAGGTGAAAATGCCGCGCTTCTCTGCTGTCTCCATCACCACCTTGGGGCTATCTACGTGGCAAGTAACCACATCAATGCCCTGATCCACCATGCTATTGGTGGCTTCGGCTTCCTTAATCGGTTCCGCCCAGTTACCCGTAAACACGACCTGGGTAGTCACAACAGGGTTGATGCTACGGGCACCGAGGCTAAAGCTGTTGATGTTGCGAAGAACCTGGGGAATGGGCTTAGCCGCAATGAAGCCCAGCTTGCCTGTTTTGGAGGTCATGCCTGCCACAATGCCTGCAATGTATTGGGCTTCGTCGATGTAGCCGTAGTAGCTGCCGACATTTTTAGGATGGGTTCCCTCTTGGTACAAGCCGCCACAGTGGAAGAATTGCACATCGGGATATTCCTCTGCCAGTTTGAGAATGTGGGGGTCGAAGTAGCCAAAGGAGGTGGGAAACAGCATCCTGGCACCATCAATGTCGATCATGCTGCGCATCGACTCTGCCACAGCGGTAGTTTCAGGGACATTGGCTTCCTCCACCAACTTGACCGTGGAATGCTTGGCAACCATGCCAGCAGCTCCTTCGGCGTGGGCTTGGTTGTACCCATAGTCATCCTTGGGACCCACGTAGATAAACCCAACGGTCATGCCCTCGCCACCACCTGCCGCTGCACCCCCCTCACTGGCAGTGCAGCCCGTACCCAATTTGGCAGTCACTCCAAAGGCAGCAGTCGCAAGCAAACCACGAATCACCTGGCGACGAGAATAGCGCGGAAACCAAATCTTATTCACGGGGCGGCTCCCTTACGAAAGGATGGGGATGAAGATGAATCGAAGTCTACCAAAGCTGCTCCTGTTGCAGGGTGTGAAAAGGTGCGACAAAGGTGCGATCGCAGGTTCGGAAAATGTAATAGTCTCCACCCCCAAGACTGTCATTTTGATCACAAAGAGGGATGAAGACAGCTTGTAGGATGACGATCTGGTGAAGCGATTTAGTGAATTAGCAATTGGCGATTCGCCAACAGCCATTCCCCACGACCTACGGATAGCGCTATGAATTCTGATGAGGCATTAGCAGTCGTTGAAGCAGTTCTATCAGACAATCGCTTGAATAAGCTGCAAAAACCGTTTTCTGCCAAACCTGGGAGGAACAGTCCTATCAGCGATCGCCCACTCGCTTGGCTACGAAGTTGGCTACGTCAAGCAAACGGGTTCCCAACTCTGGCAACTGCTCTCCCAAGCCCTCAACGAAAAAGTCACCAAACACAACGTCCAAACACATCCTCCAACAAAAAACTCCCCTTCTCCTCTTTCCCTCCCCCTCCTCCCCCTGCTTCCCCCTCCTCCCTGCCTGCCAAAACCGACTGGGGCGAAGCCGTAGATGCCCCAGTTTTCTTTGGACGTACCAGTGAACTTGCCACCCTCAGCCAGTGGATTGCACACGATCGCTGTCGTTTAATCGGGCTATTTGGCATGGGCGGCATTGGCAAAACCTCGCTGTCGGTGCGGTTAGCCAAGCATTTCACCTATCCGCCGGATGTAGCGCCCTCTGCGTTTGAATGGGTGGTGTGGCGATCGCTGCGCAATGCTCCCCCCCTCGCTCGATCTGCTGGCAGACCTGATTCAGACCCTCTCCGACCAATTCAGAATTAACTTGCCCGAAGCATTGGATGGACGAATTCGCTGCCTACTCAGCCAATTGCAGCAGCATCGCTGTTTAATCGTGCTAGACAATGGCGAAACGGTAATGCAGCAAGGGGATCATGGTGGACATTATTTGCCGGGATACGAAGGCTACGGGCAGTTTTGGCGTTGGATTGGGGAAGCTGATCATCTCAGTACCCTGGTGCTGACCAGCCGGGAGAAACCAAGGGAAATTGCCGCGATCGAGGGTAAAGCCCTACCTGTGCGATCGCTCCGGTTGAGTGGCATTTCTGCCACCGCTGGGCAAGAATTGTTTCACATCAAGGGCAACTTCGTAGGCTCCGACTCTGACTGGCAAACCCTCATCGATCACTATGCTGGCAACCCGTTGGCGCTGAAGATGGTGGCAACGGTGATCCAAGATCTGTTTGATGGCGAGATTGCCAACTTTCTGGATTGCCTTCAGGAAGGAACCTCCATCTTTGGCGACATTCAGGATTTGTTGACCCAGCAATTCGATCGCCTCTCCCCCTTAGAACAACACACAATGTACTGGTTGGCGATCGCCCGCAAACCCACTCCCCTCTCCCAACTCCGCGCTAACTTTGCACCCCCGATTCCCCTCGGCGACCTGCTAGAAGCCCTCAGCTCCCTCGAACGCCGCTACCTGATCGAAAAAGCCACTCCCACCCTGCTGGAAAAGAGCCAAACCCGCTTCACCCTGCAACCTGCTGTGATGGAATATGTCACCGCACGGCTGATTCTCTCCTCATCCTTCAGCCCTCATCCCTCCCCCTTACTCCACACCCACTCCCTGATTCAGGCACAAGTCCAGGATTACATTCGAGAAGCCCAAGTGCGGATGATCTTGAAGCCGATCGCCGATCGTCTCCTAGCACAGCACAGCCCATTGGAATTGGAGGAAATCTTTCGACAGCAGTTGCAGGAATTACGGCGATCGAGCCAGCACCACACGAGTCAGCACCATAGTTACGCAGCCGGGAACATTCTCAACTTGCTGTGTTGCTTGGGAACGGATTTGACAGGGTGGGATTTTTCAGGATTGGCGGTGCGCAATGCCTATTTGCGGAGTGTGAATCTGTGGCAGGTGAATTTTCAAGCATCGGATTTGTCGAAATCGGTGTTTACCGAAACCTTTAGCCAAGTGTTGACGGTTGGCTTCAATCCCGATGGCACCGTGCTGGCGACCGGGGATGTCAACCACGACATTCACCTCTGGCAGGTGGCAGATAGCAAGCTGCTGATGAGTTTTCGGGTGGAGGAGGGGTGGGTGTGGTCGGTGGCGTTTAGTCCGGATGGGCGTTGGCTTGCCAGCAGTGCCAATCGCACCGTGCATCTTTGGGATGTGCAGACGGGAGCATGTGTGCGAACCTTCAACGACTATAGCGATCGCGTCTTTGCGGTTGCCTTTAGCCCCGATGGGCAACTACTGGCGACGGGTAGTGAAGACCATCTGGTGCGGGTGTGGCAGGTGCGCACCGGGGAATTGTTGCACACGTTGGAGGGACACACGGATGAGGTGCGATCGATCGCCTTTTCCCCCATGGGACGCCGCACTCGGACGGCGAACGCTGACTGGCTGTTGGCAAGTGGTAGCTACGATGGCACGGTGCGATTGTGGAATGCGACGCAGGGAACTTGTCTAAGCGTGTTGGCGGCACATCGAGATTGGATTTGGGCGATCGCCCTTAGCCCCGATGGTCATACCCTCGCCAGTGCCAGCCAAGATGCCACGGTGAAACTTTGGCAGATTGAAACGGGTGAATGCAGCCAAATTCTCAACCATCCCCATCCGGTTCGAGCCGTTAGCTTTAGCCCCAATGGGCGACTGTTAGCCAGTGGCAGTGGCATTGGTAGCCTCAGCGATTGCGACAACCATACAATTCGGCTGTGGAATTACCACTCAGGCGATTGCCTAAAAGTATTGTCTGGACACACCAGTTGGATTTCGGCAGTGGCGTTTAGTCCCGATCAGGGCATCCTCGCCAGTGGCAGTGAAGATCAATCCGTTAGGCTTTGGGATAGTCAGACGAGCCATTGTCTTAAGACTCTTCAAGGCTACAGCAATGGAGTTTGGTCGGTCGCGTTTGATCCGACAGGAACCCAACTCGTCAGCGGCAGTCAAGACCGATACGTTCGCCTGTGGAATCAAAAGACGGGGAAATTACTACACCAATTTAGCGGACATCGCAATTGGGTGTGGTCAGTCGTGTTTAGTCCAACAGAGCCGATCGTGGCAAGCAGCAGCGAAGATCGCACCATTCGCCTTTGGCACACTCAGACTCATACCTGCCTCCGCACCTTAGAAGGACATCGCGACGCCGTGTTGTCCATTGTGTTTAGCACGGATGGACAAACCCTGATCAGCGGTAGTTTGGATGGCACGATCAAATGGTGGCAGGCGGCAACCGGACGGCAACTGCAAACCGCCACGGGTCATCGGGGTGGCATCTGGGGTATTGCCCTCAGCGCAGATGGGACTCTCCTCGCCAGCGTCAGCCAAGACCAAACCATCCAGTTGTGGGATGCGGTCACGGGGCAGTGTTTGCGCACCCTCGTAGGGCATCAACGCTGGATTCGTTGTGTGGCAATTAGCCCCGATCGTAGCCGTTTGATCAGTGGCGCGGCTGACGGAGTGATCAAGGTGTGGCGCCTACCCGATGGAGTCTGTGAACACACCCTTCCCGCCCATCGTGGTGCCGTGTTGGCGATCGCCTTTCATCCCAGCGGCAACACATTTGTCAGCAGCGGCACAGACGCGCAGATCAAACACTGGAACACCACCACCTGCCAGTGCGATCGCACCGACACAGGACACGATCGCTGGGTCAGATTCCTCACCTACAGCCCCGATGGCACCACCCTCGCCAGTTGTAGCCAAGACGAAACCATCAAGCTTTGGAATTCATCCCTCGACCCCCAAACCCTACGCATTCCTCGCCCCTATGAAGGCATGGCGATCGCCCACACCACTGGCATCACCGATGCCCAACGCGCCACGTTGAAAATGCTGGGTGCGATCGAGCGCTAAAATTTTCCTAGTCATCCCCAAAGCCTCAGATCCCCGGCTTTAGGAAAAGCCGGGGATCTACCACCGCAGCCGATAACAGAACCCCCATGCAACCTATCCTGCTTGCTGTAAATGGAACCCTGATGCGCGGATTAGAACTCAACAATAATCTCCTGCGTGCAGGAGCCACCTTTGTGCGCGAGGCAATGACGGAACCCGCCTACCGCTTATGGTCGATCGGCGATCGACATCCCGCCATGATCAAGGTTCGTGAAGGAGGAGTGGCGATCGCCCTGGAAGTGTGGGCAGTTCCCCCCGACGGAATTGCCCAAATTCTTTGGCAGGAACCGCCGGGTTTGTGCGTTGGCAAGGTGCAATTGTCCGATGGAGCAGTGGTGTTAGGAGTGTTGGGGGAACCGTTTCTCTGCGAAGGACAACGCGAAATTACGGCGTGGCAAGGCTGGCGATCGTATTGCTCCAGCCTGACGATTAACCAACATTCATAACCCATAACAAAAACTCCCGGCATCTAATATATAGCGCTTCGCGCTTGAATAAATCACGCTTATTTTGTGAGAGCCGCGCTGAGCGCGGCTCTCACAAAATAAGCTGTAGTTCACGCAATTGAGAATGGCTATAGATACCGGGAATTTGCCTTAAAGGATGTGCGGGAAAATAAAATCCCAGTGATAGGGGCGCATCGCCATGCGCCCTGACAGGTTAGGACATTGGGACATGATTTACTTGCCCATGCCTAACCAATCGCCCGCGTCTAGCCGATCGGTTGCAACACCGAAGTTGTGGCTCGGCGCACCTGCACCTGACCGTCATCATCGATCGCTAATATCGCCGTATCACCCGATCGCACCGTTCCCGACAGCATCGCTTCGGCAAGGTGGTCTTCGATCAGCCGGGTAATCGTGCGGCGCAGGGGACGCGCACCATAACTGGGGTTGTAGCCCTCGGCGATTAGTTGCTCCTTGACCGCCGCCGTAACCTCCAGGGAAATGCCCTGTTCTTGCAGGCGATCGTTGACTTGCTGAATCAACAAATCGGCAATCTGGCGCACTTCCTCCCGGTTTAACTGGCGGAAGACAATGATTTCGTCTAGACGATTGAGCAGTTCTGGTCGGAAGTATTGCTTTAACTCCTCATTCACCAGCGATTTAATCTGGTTGTACTGAGACGTTGCTGCGTCATCCATTGCCGCTTCAAAGCCTAAGCGATTACCGCCCTTCTCAATTACCCGTGAACCAATGTTGGAGGTGGTGATGATCACCGTATTCTTAAAGCTAACCGTGCGACCCCTAGCATCGGTCAACCGCCCATCTTCGAGGATTTGCAACAACAGGTTAAACACATCCGGGTGAGCCTTTTCGATCTCATCTAGTAGGAGAACACTGTAGGGCTTGCGGCGAACCGCTTCGGTCAACTGTCCACCCTCATCAAACCCCACGTATCCGGGTGGCGACCCGATCAGTTTGGACACCGTGTGGGATTCCATGTATTCCGACATGTCGAGGCGAATCATCGCTTCTTCTGAACCAAACACCGCTGCCGCTAGTGCTTTGGCAAGCTCAGTCTTGCCCACACCCGTCGGTCCGGAGAAGAACAGACTGGCGATCGGGCGATCGAGATTGCGCAACCCCACCCGCGATCGACGAATCGCACGGGCAACAGCCGTCACTGCTTCCTCTTGACCAATCACTCGCTGGTGCAATTGGTCTTCCAAATGCATCAGTAGCACCGATTCCGATTCCGTCAACTTGTTGACGGGCACCCCTGTCCAAGCGGCAACCACTTGGGCAATGTCTTCGGCGGTGACCACAGGAGTTGGGAATTGCGAACCAGTGGCGATGCCGCTTTGCATCTGCTTAATTTGGGCTTCCAGTTCCAGCTCCCGATCGCGCAATACCCCCGCTTGATCAAAATCTTGGACTCGTACTGCCGTGTCCTTTTCCTGGGTGATTTGACGCAATTGTTGCTTCAATTCCTTGGTTGGTGACTTTTGGGCATACCGGAAGCGCACCCGTGACCCGGCTTCGTCTACCAAGTCGATCGCCTTATCAGGGAGGAAGCGATCGGGAATGTATTGATCCGACAGCGTGGCTGCCGCCGTCAGCGCCTCATCGGCAATGGTTAGGCGGTGGTGTTGCTCATAGCGCTGGCGCAATCCCCGCAGGATTTCGATCGTATCTGCAACGTTGGGTTCGCCTACCGTCACCGGTTGGAAGCGGCGTTCTAGAGCCGCATCGCGCTCAATGTACTGACGATACTCATCCAGCGTGGTCGCTCCCAAGCACTGGAACTCACCCCGCGCCAAGGCAGGCTTTAGCAAATTGGCGGCGTCCATGCCTCCTTCGAGGGAACCCGCCCCCACCAAGGTGTGGAGTTCGTCAATTACTAAGATGATGTTTTTAGACTGACGGACTTCCTCCATCACCTGCTTAATGCGCTCCTCAAAGTCGCCCCGAAAGCGAGTTCCGGCAATCAGCGTCCCCATACTCAAACTGATCACCTGCTTGTCAAGCAATAAATCGGGAACATCTTGATCAACAATGCGCTGGGCAAGCCCTTCGGCGATCGCTGTCTTACCTACACCCGGTTCACCAATCAGTACCGGATTGTTCTTGGTGCGACGACCCAAAATTTGTACCACCCGCTCGATCTCCGCATGGCGACCAATCACCGGATCAAGCTTGCCTTCCGCCGCCAGTCGAGTTAGATCGGTGCCAAACTCTTCCAACGCTCGATTGCTGCTTCGATTGGCAAAATTACTAGCAGACTGGCGAGGGCTACCAGCGGGAACCGCCGCCTCACCCATTGCTTGCACCAGCTTAGTGCGAACCACCTCAGGATCGATGCCTGTGGTTTGGAGAACGCGAAAGGCAACGCTTTCCTGTTCGCGCAGCAAACTCAATAACAGGTGCTCTGGGGCAATAAACCGATGGTCAAACTGACGTGCTTCTTGAAATGCCTGTTCTAGCACACGCTTGGTTTTGGGGGTAAACGGAATATCAACTGGAACGAATCCCGATCCCCGCCCAATGATTTTTTCTACTTCGTCCTGAGTTGCCTCTAAGGTCATGCCCAACTCAAAAAGAACCGTGGCAGCAATGCTTGTGCCTTGCTTTAGCAGCCCCACCAAGAGTTGCTCAGTACCGACGAAATTGTGTCCTAATCGGCGTGCTTCTTCTTGAGCTGCCATGATCACGGCGATCGCTTTGTCTGTGAAATACTCAAACATGGTGAAGCCTCGTTGTTGAGCGAATCGCGGGTAAGGCTAACCGCGATGAATCAGTTAGTCGCTAACGCCGCTGAAACATTAAACTTTTGTGTACTTACTCATTACTTTATCGACAACAGAACCGAATGCGGAGGTGGGAAAACCGTCGTTCTTTAGGGGGTTAGGGCACCGTAACACCGGGTACGGCTAAGGACAGTGATCACTCCACCAACGGATACAACCCTAGCAATGTTGTTCTATGTTCAGAGACAACAAATTTTACATGTCTTAATATTATCAAGGGATTATTGTTGGCTGACAATCCCCCGCATGCAAATATTTATACTTAACTACACCCCAGAAAGTACTGAATCTCTCTTTGGGCTGAAGTTGCAATCAAAGCTATTGATACTTAAGGAATGATTACCATCACAAATCATCACTGGTTTGGGGCTACCCAGCGATGCAACGTTGTTGCTGTAAACTTGATTTCTTATGGGATGGATACTGCACTCATCCTATGAAACGACTGTTGCATTGCGTAGGGGAGGAGCGATGACGGAATCGGACGCACTTCAAGGGAAAATGCAGACGATCGCAGGTACGCCTGTGTCCGATCTGCTGGCGATCGCCCGTTCCTTGGGATGGGGAGCGTCAAAGATACTGGGTGAGTACTATCACGGTCAGGACAACCCCGATTTTGCTCTAGACGTGCAAGACAAAAAGGAAGGTCCCGTCACCGCCGCCGATCTAGCTGTAAATCATTACGTTTTGCAGCAATTGCAGGGTATCTGCGGCACTGAAAATTTTGGCTACCTCAGCGAGGAAACCTACAAAGCCCTACCTGCCGCTGCTCCCATTCCCCAGGACTGGGTGTGGATTCTCGACCCATTAGATGGAACTCGTGATTTCATCGATCGCACCGGAGAATTTGCCTTTCACCTGGCATTAGCGCATCGAGGACGCCCCATAGTCAGCGTCGTCGCCTGTCCAGAGTTGAAAAACCTCTACTATGCCAGCTTGGGAGGCGGAGCCTTTGTCGAAACCCCAGATGGCACAACCCAGCCCTTGAGGGTGTCAAGCCGCGATCGCCTCGATCAACTGGCGGTCGTCGCCAGCCGTAGCCACCGGGATCAGCGCTTCAACACCCTCCTGGCAAACCTCCCCTGTCAACCCCCGATCTACGTGGGTAGCGTGGGGGGCAAAATCGCGGCGATCGTTGAGCAACGCGCCGATGTCTACCTTTCCCTCTCTGGCAAGTCGGCTCCCAAGGATTGGGACATGGCAGCTCCAGAACTGATCTTGACGGAAGCAGGCGGACAATTTACCCGCGCTGACGGTAGCTCCTTGCGGTATAACACGGGCGATGTCAATCAGTGGGGCTGCTTGGTGGCTAGCAATGGGCACTGTCATCAGGAGTTGTGTGGGCGGATTGGAGAACTGTTAGCCCCATGAACATCATTGGTCTAATCAGTGGCACCTCCGTCGATGGCATTGATGCCGCGTTAGTAAAAATTTCTGGGCACACCTTCGATCTGCAAGTGCGGTGTATTGCCGCGAACACTTACCCCTATCCAGCCGCACTAAGGGAGCAAATTCTTGCGGTGTGCGGGGGAGCAGCCCTATCAATGGCAGAATTAGCACAGTTAGATGATGCGATCGCCCATGCATTTGCAGAGGCAGCGATCGCCATTCAAGCCCCCCAGCCCTGTGCGGAGTTAATTGGCTCCCACGGACAAACGGTGTTTCATCGTCCGCCCGATCCTCAAAACTCCCGCTTCCCGCTGGGATACAGTTTGCAATTGGGACGGGGAGCGCTGATTGCTGCATTGACGGGCATCCCTACGATCAGCAATTTTCGGGCGGCGGATATTGCACTGGGGGGGCAAGGAGCGCCGCTGGTTCCGCCGATCGATGCCTGTTTATTTAGCCATCCCACCGAATACCGCTGTGTGCAAAACATTGGTGGCATTGGTAACGTCGCCTATTTGCCTGCCACGAAATCCCTCGATCCAAAGGATTTTTTCTCAAAGGTTAAAGGATGGGACACGGGACCGGGCAATTCTTTGCTGGATCTAGCCGTCACTCGACTCTCCCAGGGTGAGAAAACGTTTGATCAAGATGGGGCATGGGCGGCTCAAGGCACTCCCTGTTTGCCGCTGGTTCAACGATGGTTAGCGCAAGACTTCTTTCAACAACTACCCCCCAAATCCACAGGACGAGAATTGTTTGGCTGGAACTATGTGCAACGGTGTTTTAAGGATGCAGCGGAGTTCGATTTGAGTGCGGTGGATATATTGGCAAGCTTGACAGAATTGACCGCTGCTTCGATCGCCCAGGAATATCGCCAATTTCTCCCCCAGTTGCCGATCGGGTGGTGCTCTGTGGTGGTGGCAGTCGCAATGGCTACTTAAAACAGCGAATTCAAGCAAATCTGGGGGGAATTCCGTTAACGACTACGGATGAGTTAGGAGTGCCCGCTGATGCCAAGGAGGCGATCGCCTTTGCGGTATTAGCGTATTGGCGACACCACGGCATTCCGGGGAATCTGCCCACCGTCACGGGAGCACGGCGGAAAATTCTCTTGGGGGATATTTATCCTCCTAATCACTAGGTGATAGGATACACTTGCCTTTGAGTTTGGTAGACTGGCAAACGGTGGGTTTTGTCGCGGTTCACGATAGTGATCCATGACGACCGGGAGGTTACCTGTGTAGGATTGGAGTCTGGTTTGCTCAAGGCTGGAAATTTAAGGATTGGTGCTGTGTCTCACACCTTTTTGATGGAAGCTGGACGTTGGGGATTGCAGGGGAGTTGGCTCGATCGCGATGGGTTACCAGTCAATGTTAGGGGGCAAATTTTGGTGGCATGGAGTCGGGATGACTGGTTCACAATGGTGACAAAACTCGTCTTTCCCAGCACAGAACGCGACGAAATTGTGTTTCAATATCGAGGACGACTCAATCCGGGCGCACGGCAATATACCTTTGTTCTACAACACAGCTTGTTGGGACGGGTGGAAGGAGAAGGGTGGGTCGCACCGGAATCGATTGTGCAACGCTATTGGGTATTGGGCGATCGCCAACGGCGCACCGGGTTTGAAACCCTGCACCAACTCGCCGAGTCAAAATACTGCCTTTCCAGTAGTGTGATGGAAGGTCACTATCTTGCCAGCACCATGGAGGCGATCGTGGAGCGCCAGCTTGGGTAGGAGCAGGCATAGGAAGGAGCAAAATGGCACGGGTTGTCTTAGAAAACATCTATAAAAGCTTCCCCCAGCGCCCCCGCTCGGCAACGGTGGCTCCGGCTAAATTGCAGACGGAGGTGGAGATTGCCTCAACCGACGTGCGAGTATTACGGCGCATCAACCTCACCGTGTACGATGGCGAGTTTCTGGTGTTGGTGGGACCATCGGGCTGTGGCAAAAGCACCTTGCTGCGATTAATTGCGGGATTAGAGTCTTGACCGCAGGCAACATCTGGGTGGGCGATCGCCTCGTCAACACCCTCCCCCCCCAAGCAGCGCGACATTGCGATGGTGTTCCAAAACTACGCTCTCTATCCCCACATGACGGTATACGACAACCTAGCCTTTGGGTTGCGCCGCACTCAAAATTTTTTGTCAACCTCCTATGAGGACAAACCGCTCCTCCAATCCTGGTTAGCGCAGCGACCCAAACCGCTTGGGTGGAGGATTGGCTGAGTACCACCACCCGATCGCTGCCTCCCCACTGGCGCTATTGGTCAACCAAGGAACGCACCATCGATCGCCGGGTCTCCACGATCGCCCAGCAATTGCAGATCGAGGGGTTGCTCGATCGCCTGCCACGCCAACTGTCGGGGGGCAAAAACAGCGAGTCGCCCTTGGTCGAGCCATGGCGCGAAATCCCCAGTTATTCTTGATGGATGAGCCATTGTCTAACCTGGATGCCAAATTGCGCACCGAAACCCGTGCCCAAATTGTCCAACTACAACGACGACTCGGCATCACCACAATCTACGTCACCCACGACCAAACCGAAGCGATGACAATGGGCGATCGGATTGCCGTAATGAATGCGGGGGAAATTCAACAACTCGCCTCTCCGTTGGAACTCTACCACCATCCCGCCAACCGTTTTGTTGCCGCGTTCATTGGTTCTCCCCCGATGAACTTCTTGCCCGTTCACGTCAAAGCTCCCTTGGTGGTGCACCATCCCTGTTTCGCCTCACCCTGCCGGAGTTATGGGAACCTATTCTGCGACAGCGGGACGGGCAAGAACTTCTGCTGGGAATTCGCCCAGAACACATGAGTATTGGCGCACCTGCCCCCAAGAATTTACCCGTCCGGGTTGAGCGGGTGGAGGCATTGGGCAGCGAAACCTATTTGTCGGCGCAGTGGGATAGCCGCGAACCCGTCGAACCCATTCTGCTCAATGCCAGAGTTGACCCCGATCGCCCGATCGCCTTGGGAGAATCTCTATGGCTGTCCCTCGCCGTGGAGAAAATCCACCTGTTCGATCCCAGTAGTGGGGAGGCGATCGTGCCCTAATGCCCTACGAGCGCGACCAGCTTAATTTTGTAGGTTGGGTTGAGCAGAGCGAAACCCAACATGGATCAGGATTGTTGGGTTTCGTTGACACTCAACCCAACCTACAGGAAATTAGTTTCTAGAAGATATTAGGCTTTAAATTTCTGGGAACGGGGATTGATTCTCCACGATTTAAGCTCAAAACCGATCGCACCGTAGGAGTTGACGATTGTTCTAGGGACGATAGAACGATCAGCGTCATGGTTAGAGCGATCGCCGTCAACAATGTGTCTCGTTTAATCATGCTCATCGCGGTTCCCCTTTGCTTGCTCACATCCTAACGGTGGGTTGAAAAATTCACCTCCATTCGTTGTATCTTTCACAGAAACAGATGCAAACATGGAAATTTCGTAAATTTTGCGACTGTTTCACCGGATTAATCCGAAAATCAGCCATTCAGGCTAACCCATCTGGGTGAAAGCACCGAATGGGAAACGATCGGGTTATGCTGGGTTACGCTAGCCCTTTGGTTGTTCACTCCCATCTAGTTCAGCGACACTGCCAATCATGCCGAATTCATCCATCCGCATTTGCATCATCCTGGGAACGCGCCCGGAAGCCATTAAGCTGGCTCCGGTGATTCGGCAATTTCGCCAATGCCCCTTGTTTGAAACCCAAGTGGTGCTGACTGGACAGCACCGGGAGATGGTAGAACAGGTGATGCAGTTGTTTGATCTGACCGCCGATCGCGATCTGGCGATTATGCAACCCAAACAGACCCTGACC
>JAAUSV010000062.1 GCA_012032525.1 Leptolyngbyaceae cyanobacterium SL_7_1 | reverse complement strand
ATTAATGAGTTTTTAAAGTAAGTGAGTTAAGCGATGACCAGCAATACACCCAACCAACCCGTTTCCTATCCCATTTTTACGGTCCGATGGCTAGCCGTGCATACCCTGGCAGTTCCCACGGTGTTTTTCCTGGGAGCGATCGCCGCCATGCAGTTCATTCAGCGCTAAGGAGACATCAATGGCACTCGAACGTTCACCCAACCCAAACAAGCAACCCGTAGAGCTAAACCGTACCTCACTCTACTTGGGTCTTTTGCTCGTTTTTGTTTTAGGTATTTTGTTCTCTAGCTATTTCTTTAACTAGAGTTACTGTTGTCATTGTTTGCTTACAGAGCAATGAGTATCTTCTCAATTGCTCTGTACCAAATGGTGATGGACAAGGTAGTTCAGATTTATAACGCAGCGAACGATTCAAACTTATCTATTTTGGAGGTATACAGATGTCTGGGACAGGAAGAATTCCACTATGGGTCGTGGCAACGGTTGCTGGACTAGGTGCTATTGGCGTTCTTGGGCTATTTTTCTACGGAGCCTATGCAGGTCTAGGTTCATCCATCTAGCCCTCAAGTTTCATGCCAAAAAAGCAGCTTCTATCCGTAGAAGCTGGCTTTTTTGATGAATTGCAACTCTGACTATCCCCGCGATTCTCGCTGACGCTGCTTCAAAAACAGCCATGCTCCAAAGGCAACTAGCAATGTGACTAGCACAAACTTAGAAACTGGTCCCAGATATTCCTCGATCAAGCCGTAGTTTGCCCCTAGGATATAGCCTGCGTAGGTTAGCAATGTCACCCACGCGATCGTGCCGATTGTGGAATAAATGAGAAACGGTAGGATTGGCATCGATGTAAACCCGGCAGGCAGAGAGATCAATGTGCGAATCCCTGGTACGAGGCGACAGAAAACACCGTTTTATTGCCGTGGCGGACAAACCATTGTTTTGATTTGTCAATATCGTCACGAGTGATTCCCAGCCATTTGCCATAGCGATCCGCCCATTGCTTCAGGCGGGCTTCTCCTACCAGTTTGCCAATGTAGTACCACGGCAAGGCTCCCAACATGGTGCCAAGGACTCCAGCGCGATCGCTGGGACAAACCCCATTTTCCCCTGTGCCACCGTAAACCCTGCCAAGGGCATGATCAGCTCTGAAGGAATGGGTGGAAACAGATTTTCTAGAAACATCAGGATGCCAATTCCCCAGTAGCCCAAGGAATTCATCAAGTCGGTGATCCATTCAGTCATAAACGGCAAGGGGGTGATAGGACAATAGGTGGCATAGCAGTAGGTGGCACAACAATCCAGGGGCGTACCACGCCCCTAGATCAAAGTCGAAGCAATCACGCTCAGGTTCCTGAGGTCCAGGAATTGACGTATTCTGTTTGCTCAGCCGTCAACGCATCAATGGCAATTCCCATGGCTTGCAGTTTGAGGCGGGCAATCTCTTGATCCACTTCTCTAGGAATTGAGTGCAAACCCGGAGCCAACTTGCCTTTGTTCTTCACCAGATACTCGCATGCCAGTGCTTGGTTGGCAAAGCTCATATCCATCACCGCGCTGGGGTGTCCCTCGGCGGCGGCTAGGTTGATCAAGCGTCCTTCCCCCAACACCACCACTGATTTACCATTTTTCAGATGATATTCTTGGGTAAAGTTGCGCACTTGCTTGATCTCAGTTGCCATCTGACCCAACGATTTGAGGTCGATCTCAATATCAAAGTGACCAGAATTACACACGATCGCCCCGTCTTTCATCACTTCAAAATGCTCATCCCGAATCACGTGCTTATTGCCCGTCACCGTGATGAACAGATCGCCTTGGGAGGCTGCCACCGCCATGGGCAACACCCGGAAACCATCCATTGCCGCCTCGATCGCCCGAATCGGGTCAATCTCCGTCACGATCACGGTGGCACCCATGCCCCGTGCTCGCATGGCAGTGCCCTTGCCGCACCAGCCGTAGCCTGCAACCACTACCGTCTTGCCAGCCAACAAAATATTGGTAGCGCGGAGAATGCCGTCTAGGGTAGATTGTCCGGTGCCGTAGCGATTATCAAAAAAGTGCTTTGTGTCCGCGTCGTTGACATTCATTGCGGGGAAGGTCAATACACCATCGCGTAACATCGCTTGTAGACGAACAATGCCCGTGGTCGTTTCCTCGGTTGTACCAATCAGGTCTGCCAATTGGTGTTGGCGCTCCTGGATGAGGGTCGCCACCACATCGCTGCCATCGTCGATGATTACATTGGGGCGATGATCGAGGGCGGTTTGAACGTGGCGATGGTAGGTGGCGTTGTCTTCGCCTTTGATAGCAAACACAGGAATGCCGTAATCACTCACCAAACTGGCTGCCACATCGTCCTGGGTGGAGAGGGGGTTGCTAGCGATTAGCAGCGCATCTGCACCGGCATTTTTAGGGCGATCGCCAAATGGGCAGTTTCCGTCGTGATGTGGCAACAGGCAACTAAGCGCATGCCTGCCAGGGGTTTTTCTTGAGCAAATCGCTCTTGAATCTGTCGGAGAACGGGCATTTCTCGCCCCGCCCATTCGATGCGCTGCTTTCCGTAAGATGCTAGGGAAAGGTCTTTGACTTCGTATTTAAGTTGAGTTGCTGTCGTCATGGATTAGTTCAGACTGATATAAATTTCTCTGTCTTATATAGACTAACGAGCAGACTGGCAACATGAAACCGTATCATCCCAAAAAAACGTGGATTTGACCGATCGAGCGACCCTTAAGCAAGAAGAGTGTCACAGCGAACGGATGAACACCGGAAGACTCGTTAAAATGAAAGGTGTAGTTACTTGTTGTTCAAGCACTCGAATCGTATTTCCTCTAAATGCGTTAAGTCATCTTGAGCGACCCCTTTATGCAACCTGGTAGTCGAGTCCATTACTCTTCTGAACGTACTGCTCACAAGCTCGCTGATATTCTTGGGTCATTGATTGCGCTGCTCACGCTGATGCTCCCCATTGTGACGATCGCCCACTATTCCTCAGCCAACAGCCCGCTGCAATCTTCCTACCCCATCTTGCGATCGAGGTATTGAGACAATTACGGGGTCAACAGGACAGCACAAACTTCTTCTAATCTCCAAGGTTCGATAAGTTCTAGGTGAGGTAGCTTTGCAAATGGGTGTGAAGTTGCCATCTTCCCATACAATGCTATTCGAGGGTGGCTAACTGCGCTCTCGATTTTTCGCTGGGTTCTCAGCCTCGATCGCTGTCCAACCAACCCCCTCAGTTTGCCCTGCGTTCCATTGGAGAATTATTGTGGATTTATCGCGCATTCCTCCCCAACCCAAGCCCGGACTGATCAATGTTTTGATTGAAATTCCAGCAGGGAGCAAAAAT
Source organism: Leptolyngbyaceae cyanobacterium SL_7_1 (assembly GCA_012032525.1). Classification (GTDB taxonomy): domain Bacteria; phylum Cyanobacteriota; class Cyanobacteriia; order Elainellales; family Elainellaceae; genus JAAUSV01. The sequence goes on along the minus strand of JAAUSV010000062.1, from coordinate 14,469 downwards.
AAGTACGAATTTGACAAAGACCTACAAGCTTTTGCCCTCGATCGAGTGCTCTATGCCTCGGTTCAGTATCCCTTTGATTATGGGTTTGTCCCCAATACTTTGGCAGATGACGGCGATCCCCTCGATGGCATGGTGATCATGGATCAACCCACCTTCCCAGGTTGTGTGATTGCGGCTCGACCGATCGGTATGTTGGAATGGTGGATGGGGGCGATCGAGACGAAAAGATTTTGTGTGTGCCCGACAAAGACCCCCGCTATACCCACGTCAAATCCCTCACCGATATTGCCAGTCATCGTCTAGACGAAGTGGCAGAATTCTTTAGAACCTACAAAAATCTAGAGAAAAAGGTGACAGAGATTTTGGGCTGGAAGGATGTGGAGCACGTCATGCCCCTGGTGGATGCCTGCGTGAAGGCTGCCAAAGCCTAATGCGCCACTTTGATGCCCTCTTGGCAGTTGTCTCTTAAAATAGGGTGAACAGGATTAATCTAGCCTGTAGGGTGGTTCTGAGTAGTTGGGTTAGGGTTGTGGGGGGTGAAGCTTCCCCAACCCTAACCCAGCAGCATAAATGCTAGTAAGGTCAAAAGATAAATAATTCCCTGAATTTCCAGACGGTGGGAGTTGGGATTGGTATATATCAAAAGAAGATTTGTGCGATCCCATTCATCGGTTGGGAATACGCAAGCTGATCGAACAATGCTCGATCGATTTGAGAGCCAGCATGATTCAACGTTTTAAGGTCAATTTTCACTGGAAAAGCGTTTTTAATCTTCTAACCAAATATAATCTTGCCAAACAGGGGTTATCTAGCCAAGATGCCAGGTTTTGAGCCAACCACGTCTCAGCGATCGACAAACAACGGAACTCACGGCGAAATTGACCTGCCCCAGCAATTCACCGTGAACTTCTGGGGTGTTCGAGGCAGTGTCCCCACTCCAGGGTTTGAAACCATCCGTTACGGAGGCAATACTGCCTGCGTAGAGCTTCGAGTTGCCAACCAATGCATCATTTTTGATGCGGGAACGGGACTGCGCCGCCTCGGAAAAAAGCTCCTGCAACAAAGCCCGGTGGAAGCACACCTCTTCTTTACCCATACCCACTGGGATCGGATTCAGGGATTTCCCTTCTTTATGCCTGCCTTCCAGGAGGAAAATTGCTTTCACATCTACGGTTCGGTTGGGCTCAATGGTGCTTCTATCAAGCAGCGTCTCTACGAGCAAATGTTGCGCCCCAACTTTCCAGTCCCCCTCCAGGTGATGCAGGCTGACCTCAAGTTCAATAACATTGCTCCTGGCTCGGTGACTACCCTGGGAGATGTGGTGGTAGAAACCATTTCCCTGAATCGATCGAACGGCGCCTTGGGCTATCGGGTCACGTGGAACGGTCGCTCGTTGGTGTATGCGACGGACACAGAATACTCCACCGAGCGGGTGGATCAAAGCCTGCTCTATTTGGCACACCAAGCAGATCTACTGATTTACGATGCCGTGTATGCCGATTATGCCTATTACGATGGGGCGACTGTGGAAGAGTTGCGTCACCAGGAGGCGTGGAAACGAGCGATCGAAACAGTGCTCGCAGCGGATGTCAAGCAAGTCATCATGTTTCACCACGACCCAGCCCACGAAGATGATTACCTCGATCAAATCGAGGCAGAAATTCAATCGTGCTTTAGTAATGTCTGGCTGGCTCGCGAGGGCATGGTGGTCGATCTCATCCCTCCCCTAGGCAAAAAGCAAACCGAAGACGCTCACCCCATCGAAAGTACGGATGTTAGAAGCTGAGTATGGGGATTTTGCCAAGTTGGAGATCTAGGTGGGTCGAATGCTTCAAAACTCTAATAACCACTCGGACGCCCGTTCCCCCAAGTCAATGGGAATGCTGACGGCTTTGCCCAACCGAGGGCGATCGCTGGTTTGTTCAATATAGGTTTGGACTTGGGCGGTTCCCCCCCAGGCATCAATGTAGTTGGCGATGTCATTTAAGTGATTAAAGTACTCTTCCTCGCTCATGGGAAAGGAGGCTTGCTCCAGATATTTCCACATCACTTGCACAAAAATCTTGCCTTGAACTCGCCGCAGTTGAATATCGTAGGAACGTCCCCATTTTGTCATTAAGAGTTGATGTAGGTCTGCTCCAGTCATAGATTGAGCCTTTGAAGGATGTAAATTAATTGTTACTTTTGTTTACAAAACTTGAGAATTTATAGGTGGGAAAATAACTGACAAATTGTTTGCATTGTAAAAGCTTTATTGATTGATTTTTTAGGAATGAATCATCAAATGAACTTTTTAATCTGTTTCTCAGAGATGTAATAATACTTCTAGAAAAACTGTAATCGATCGCGCTTGCGTTGCCTGTGCAATTGCCGCCCTACTACGTTTGGCAGTCTTGGGTTTGGAGCTGTTGCACTGCCAGGGTTGGGTATACGCTATCGAACCCGGCTACTTAGATCAATCCCACGTTCTTAACCTTTTGGCTTGTTCACACCATGACTCAAGTTTCTGGAACCCCTGACGTCCCCGATCTCGGTCGTCGTCAATTTATGAATCTGCTCACCTTTGGCACCATCACTGGTACTGCCTTGGGAGCGCTCTATCCCATTGTCAAATATTTTATTCCTCCCTCCAGTGGCGCGGCGGGTAGCGGCGTTACTGCAAAGGATGCCCTTGGTAATGACGTTGTTTTGGGTGATTTCCTAGCAAGCCACAATGTGGGCGATCGCGTTCTAGCTCAAGGGCTAAAGGGCGATCCCACCTATTTGATCATTGAGAGTAATGAGGCGATCGCTGACTACGGATTGAATGCGGTCTGTACTCACCTTGGTTGCGTCGTGCCCTGGAATGCCAACGAGGGTAAGTTTATCTGCCCTTGCCACGGCTCTCAATACAATAGCGAAGGTAAGGTGGTACGCGGACCTGCGCCCCTGTCATTGGCACTGGTACACACCAATATTGGTGAGGATGGCAAAGTGACGATCGCGCCTTGGAAGGAAACAGACTTCCGCACCAACGAAGATCCCTGGTGGACCTAACCCCATCCACCCCAGTCTGACTCCATCAAATCCTTTGTTATTGAACACTGACATGAATGCAACTTTTTGGTCGAGAGTGGCTCAGCGTAGCCCCCAGATTCTACAGCGCCAAATTCTACGACGATCGATCCTGGCGGTGGTGGCGATCGCTCTACTCTGCCTAGGAACGGTTTCTAGCCCTCAGCCTGCCCAGGCTTACCCCTTCTGGGCACAACAAAACTACGCTAGCCCCCGTGAGGCAACCGGACGGATTGTGTGCGCCAACTGCCACCTCGCGGCTAAGCCCGCTGAGATTGAGGTTCCCCAAGCGGTTTTGCCAGACACAGTTTTTAAAGCGGTCGTAAAAATCCCCTACGACACCTCGGTGCAGCAGGTATTGGGCAACGGTGAAAAGGGACCGCTAAACGTGGGGGCAGTGTTGATGCTACCCGACGGCTTTAAGATCGCTCCGGAGGACAGAATTCCAGAGGAGATGAAAGAGGAAGTTGGACCCAGCTACCTGTTCCAACCCTATAGCGAGACCCAAGACAATATTGTGTTGGTCGGACCGCTGCCCGGTGAGCAATATCAGGAAATTGTCTTTCCGGTGTTGTCTCCCAATCCAGCCGCCGATCGCAATGCCCACTTTGGCAAATACTCTGTGCACCTAGGGGCAAACCGGGGTCGCGGACAGGTCTACCCCACTGGCGAAAAGAGCAACAATGCGGTTTTCAATGCCTCGGCGACGGGCACCATCTCTGAGATCGCCAAGTCGGACGATGGCGGTTATCAGATCACCATTCAACCCAAGGATGGAGATGCGGTGGTAGAGACGGTTCTCCCCGGACCTGAGCTGATTGTTGCAGAAGGGGCAGATGTGGTGGCGGGTGAAGCGCTGACCTCAAACCCCAATGTGGGAGGGTTTGGGCAGAAAGATGCGGAAATCGTTCTGCAAAGCTCTGGTCGTATTAAAGGCTTGATTGCCTTTATGGCGGCAATTACCCTGTCACAAATTCTGCTGGTTTGAGAAGAAGCAGGTTGAGAAAGTGCAAGCGGCGGAAATGAATTTCTAGTTGCTTCTTCTACGGTTCATGCATGGGCAGTTCAGCAATGGGCTGCCTATTTTGTTTGGCTAATTATTTGGCTGGAAGATGATCGTCAACCACGGCGATCGAGCACCCCAACTTCTCGGCAGTGTCCAACCAATTCCCTAACTGGTTGGGAAATTTTGGGTTAATTAGGCGGTCAGGAGGGAATTTGACCGAAATTCTAGGTTCAATCAGCGTAGTGGCATATATTACACAATCAACCCCGTCTGGGGTGATCTTTGATAGAGGCATGCTTCTACTTCAGGACTGAAGGCGATCGAATCCTCTCTAAGTCCTACCACCGCCGAATGTCCTGCGCACGAAGTCAATGTTGAGTTCATTAAGCCCCCCCTATGAACATGAACACGTTGATGCAATCTCCTTGTGCTACGGCACAATTTTCGTCGATCGATCGAAACCAGCTTGAGGAAACCGCTTATTTACCCCGGTTTGCTCAAGAAGTGATGGAAGGCTGGCTCGATGGTGTCCTTGTTTTGACGCAGCAAGGCGCGATCGTTTATTCCAACTCCTATGCTCGTCAAATGTGCCAGCAACTCATGCCATCCTCTCGATTAGATGGAATTCCCACCCAAGTTTGGCGCATTTGTAAGGCGCTGATGGATAGCCAAACGGTATTTCCTGCCCATCGGGTGGTGCTCGATGATGACATCACTACGAAAACCTTACATATCCGGATTCGTACCCGTTGGCTAGAGCGTCCCGATCGTCATCAGCCCTACCTGCTGGTGACACTAGAAGATCGCTTTCAATCCCTGCAAAACGTTGCCACCTCCGAAGCTCGCAAATACAATCTCACACCGCGAGAGTCAGAGGTCTGGCTATTGCGGCGAGCAAACCGCACCTACAAGTCGATCGCCGCTGAATTGCACATTGCGATCGACACGGTGAAAAAGCACATCAAGAGCATCCATGCGAAGCGAGATGCCTCTCAGTGGGCGGAGGATTAGGGTGGGAGGATGAGGGATGAAGGAGGAGACTGAACCGTTCAGCGTTGGTTGCTTATCCTTCTTCATCTATAACTGCCGATCGATCGAGTAGCAGTAAATTCCGTAGTTGATCGGAATCTAGTTCGGTCAACCAGTTCTCCCCAACTCCGACGACTTGTTCTGAAAGGGCTTTCTTACTTTCGATCAGTTCGTGAATGCGTTCCTCCAGGGTGCCAGTGCAGACAAATTTGTGCACTTGAACGTTGCGAGTTTGCCCGATGCGAAACACCCGATCGGTGGCTTGGTTCTCGACCGCAGGGTTCCACCAGCGATCGAAGTGAAACACATGATTGGCGCGGGTGAGGTTTAACCCGACCCCGCCCGCCTTGAGGGAGAGGATGAAAATGCGTGGAGCTTGGGGATCGTTTTGGAAGCGATCGACCATTTCCTCCCGTTGTTTTTGAGACGTGCTGCCATAGAGGAACAGCACTTCTCGATTCAATCGTCGCTCCCAAGTAAGCTTTGAGCAACTTTCCCCATTCGGCAAATTGGGTAAAGATCAAGCAGCGATCGCCCTCTGCTAGGACTTCTTCTAGCATTTCCGCCAATCGTTGCAGTTTACCCGATTGGTTTTCAAAGGAATCCAGTTTGGGGATGAGTAGGGTGTCCGCCTGTTTTGTTTTTTTGCCGCCGGATTTGGCGGATGCAGATTCCCCATCGGTTTTGAACAGGGTGGGATGATTGCAGACTTGTTTGAGTTTGGTAATCAGCGCCAAAATCATGCCTTTGCGCTGAATCCCATCGGCGGATTCGATGTCTACGAGCGATCGCTCCACCAGGGTTTGGTACAGGGTGGCTTGTTCTGCCGATAGCCCACAGAACACCGTCATTTCTTGTTTTTCGGGCAGGTCTTGAATAATCGTGCGATCGGTCTTGAGGCGACGCAGGATAAAGGGCTGAACCAGCGATCGTAGGGTGCGGAGAGAGTCTGTATCGCCATAGCGCTCGATCGGAATGGCAAAGCGACGTTGAAAAAAATTGCGTGGTCCCAAATAGCCTGGGTTGAGGAAATCCAAAATCGACCAAAGTTCCGACAAGCGGTTCTCCACTGGAGTGCCTGTTAGGGCGATGCGAAACTCTGCCTCCAGTTGGCGCACGGCTTGAGATTGTCTAGAGTCAGCATTCTTAATGTTTTGTGCCTCATCTAAAACCACCCCCTGCCACGTCACCCCCTTGAGGGTTGGCTCATCCCGATAGACCAATGCATAGCTGGTGATCACCAAATGGTAATCCTTGATTGTTTTGGCAAAAGCTTTGCCTTGCAGCCGCTTGTCGCCATGGTGTACCAGCACTCTAAGACTGGCGCCAAAGCGTTTCACCTCGCGCTCCCAGTTGCCCAAAACGGAGGTGGGGCAAACCAGTAGGGTGGGCGACTCCAATTCACCCTGCTCTTGTAAATGCAGCATAAACGCGATCAACTGGATGGTTTTGCCCAAGCCCATGTCATCGGCAAGACACGCCCCCAAGCCCAGCGCTGGAGAAATGTTAGCCAGGACGCTCCCCGCACTTGGTAGGGACGCAGTTCGCCACAAAAATGTTTAGGGGTGGCGATCGGTTCCACGCCCTGATTGCCATCGGTGAGGGTGGTGATCAACTCTTGCAACGCACCGGAGGCTTCAAAACTGAGTACGGGCAGTTTTTCGATTACCTGGGTGTCGCCGCTGCTGATTCGCAGGGCATCCTCGATCGACAGTGCCATCTGGTCTTTGCGGCTCTCAAAAAATGCCTGTGCCGCTTTCACATCTTGGGGACGCAACTCTACCCATTCGCCATTGATTTCTACTAGAGGCGTGTTCAGGGCGGTCAGGCGATCGAATTCTGCCTTAGAGAGGCGCTGTCCTCCAATGGTCAATTCCCACTTAAAGTTCAACAAACTCTGCAACCCCATGCGCTTGGTTTGGGCAGGCGTTTCTGCCCGAATGCTCAAGCCCAAGCGATTTGCCCAACCCTGTTGGCTTGCCAAACTGGGGGGGAGTACCACACCAAACCCGTTGTCTTGCAACCGCCAAGCCGTGGATTTGATAAATTCGTATACCTGCCCCGGATTGAGCGGGCAAGAGCGGGGTTGCTTTACCTGTAAACTTTGATCTAGCGGGGGATAGAGCCGCGATGCCAGCCCCAGCCCTGCTAATAGCGTTTCCTGGGGTTGGGGAATGACTCGGTCTGCCTGCACCATCTGATCGACTGGGTTTGCCCAGATCATCGCCGCACTCACCAAAAAGGCTGGATCATCCGTTGCCTGGAGATAATAATCCAGTGTCCATTCGGTCTGCTGTGGGGCAGGAGGATTGAGGTAGAAACAGGTGCGAAAGCGGCTTGCCTGCTGGCTAAGTTGCACCTCCAATGGCGTCAGCCAATTGGTCAGTGTGGTGTTTAATCGTTCTAGCCTTTCCGGGAGGGCGGTAAAGGTTGGGTCACCAGCTAAGCCCTGGAGCCACTCCCGCAAAGGAATATCCTTTGGCAATTGGCTAGAGGGGGGAGCTTGGGTCGTGGCGATCGCCCGCACTTGGGCATCGGTGATCGCGTGCAAAAAATTAAACAGCAGCGATCGGGCAGAAACAAACGTCTCCGTGGCTCCTGTGTCCAGGTGGTAGGTGCGGCAAGCGGCGGGCATTTGGCTAGCAAAGCGTTGTAGTCGCTCTTGGTCAACGGAGCTATCTACCAATGCTTGCCAATAGCTGCTGGCGCTTTGGTCGGTGAGCCGATGCAGTCGCGGGAGAAATTTCGATCGAGCCAACAAATCTAGCTGCCACCGTGCCACGTGAGACCAAAAGCGTAAATCACCCCCATGAAGGATTCCTCCGCATTCACCGAACTTAAGGGCAAAGTATGGAGGAACTGCACTGCTTCTAGGGGAGTTAGGAGCAATCCTTGAACCTGCCACGGTTTTAGCTCGATCTCAGTGGTGGATTGGAGCAATTCCAAGGCAGCGGCTGAGTGTTGGGGCAGGTAGGCAAGGGCGCCAGTATCAGACTGGGTGAGGGAGTAGGTGGGCAAGGCGATGGTCAGCGATCGCCAGCGCCAAGGTGGGAACGATTTGGATTCTAGCGGCAACTCGGCAACCGCCCAGGCTAGCTGGCGGGATTGGTGGAGCGATCGCATCCAGTCCAGCAACTCTTGGGATTGCATGGACAAAGGGATGGGGTGGCTCCGCAGAAGCATCGGCGGCAGTAGCTGAATTTGACCCGACCTCAAGCGGCTCAATCCGCCGCCACATCTCTCCCCAAATTAAGAAAGACCCGTGGGTGGCTACCCCTGACGACTGACTGGGGGTGTTTTGTTGCGGCTGAAGCAGCCAACTACCATGTAAAATCGCCATGCTGGTAGGTTATGACACGATTGCAACACTTCTTGAAATTCTTTTGATCGACGGTAACATTCCACCGGCTTCACCCAGCACGACCGTCCTACTGCTTCCAAGATAGCGCTGTCGGGGACACAATCGTGATAGGAAGCGGAGTCTCATCAGACTAGCGAAGACTGATCACCCTGTGGCGCCCACCAAAGCGCCATAGCCACCTGCCGCACCACTATTTTGTGGTGTGTTGCCCCTACTCTTGGCAAGTGAGACAACAAAATTTTCAAAAATCGTCCATTGGAATCGTCCATTGGAATGGGAATAGCTCTGGGAAAGGAATGTGTGGGGGGGGTATTCCAAAAATTGCCCAGAGCCTTCCGGGTGCCAAACGAGGGAATAGGGAACCGCGATCGCCCCTACCAGGAAGAAGACTCCCGTGCTGCCGCCGCTTCATCGGGATGAATTCCCAGGCGGGTGAGGTTGATGCGTCCCCGGCTATCGATTTCGCGTACCTTGACCACCACTTCGTCACCCACTGCCACTTCATCTTCCACCTTGCCCACCCGGTAGTCAGCCAGTTGGGAGATGTGAATCATGCCTTCCTTGCCTGGAAGGAACTCGACAAATGCCCCGATCGGGATGATTCGTGTCACTTTGCCGACATAGACATCGCCCGCACTGAGCTTGCGAGTCATGCCCTCGATAATGGCGCGGGCTTGCTTGGCTTTTTCACCGTCGATCGCCGAAATCGTCACCGTGCCATCGTCTTCAATATCGACTTTAGCTCCGGTTTGCTCGGTGATGCCCTTGATGGTTTTACCACCCGGTCCGATCACCAAGCCGATTAGATCTTGATCAATCTTGATGGTGAGCAGGCGGGGGGCGTAGGGCGATAGCTCTTCACGGGGATGGTCGATCGCCTCTAGCATCTTGCCGAGGATGTGCAAGCGTGCCGATTTGGCTTGGTGGATGGCATCCGCTACCACTGAGATGGGCAATCCGGTAATCTTCATGTCCATTTGCAGGGCGGTGATGCCGCTGTCTGTTCCGGCGACCTTAAAATCCATGTCGCCCAAGAAGTCCTCAATCCCCTGAATATCAGTGAGGATGCGCACTTCCTCGGCTTCCTTGATCAACCCCATTGCCGCTCCACTCACGGGTTTGGCAATGGGAACGCCCGCATCCATCAACGCCAATGTGGAGCCGCAGACTGACCCCATGGAGGTAGAGCCGTTGGAGGACAGGACTTCGGACACCACCCGCAGCACATAGGGAAATTCCTCTTTGGGGGGTAGAACGGGGAGCAATGCCCGCTCTGCCAATGCCCCGTGTCCGATTTCTCGACGACCGGGCGATCGCATCGGGCGAGTTTCACCCACAGAATAGGGCGGCATGTTGTAGTGGTGGATGTACCGCTTTTCCCCAGAGGGATGCAGGTCATCCAACAAATCCTGGGCATCACCGGGAGTCCCTAGGGTGACTGCCGACATCACTTGGGTCAACTCACGCTGAAATAAGGCGCTGCCATGCACCCGACGGGGTAGCAACCCCACCCGACAGCTAATTTTTCGCACTTCATCCAACTTGCGCCCATCGACGCGCACGCCATCTTCAACAATTTGACGCCGCATCAGCTTTTTGGTCACATCCTTGAAGACCGTGGACAGGGCTTTAGGATTACTGGAAGAGGCAACCCGAATGGTATCTTCCTCAGCCATTTGGGTGATTTCGGCTTCAATTTCGGCTTTGACCTCATCCAGGGCTGCATCCCGCTCAGTTTTCGTCCGTTCAAACTGCGCCAGGATATGTTTAATTTTGTCTTTGGAGCGATCGGTAACAAATTCTTCTAGGGTAGAATCCACCTCTGGTGGCGTCGCTTGGACGATTTCAATCCCCAATTCGGCAATCAAATCGCGTTGGGCTTGAATCAGGTCGCGCACCGCTTCGTAGCCAAAGTCGATCGCCTCAACCACATCTTGTTCCGGTAACTGATTGGCTCCCGCTTCGACCATAATCACCCCATCGGGAGAACCCGCGACCACTAGATCGAGGTCGCCCGCTTCAATTTCGCTGTAGGTAGGGTTGATGATGAAGTCGTCGCCAATCAGTCCCACCCGGACCGCTGCCATCGGTCCGTAAAAGGGAATTTTGGCGAGGAGCGTGGCGATCGAGGCTCCCGTCACCGCCAACACGTCGGGGGGCACCCGCTCATCCATCGACATGGTGGTGGCGACAATTTGAATATCATCCCGCAGCCAGCCGGGAAATAGGGGACGCATCGGACGGTCAATCAACCGACTGGTCAAGGTGGCGCGTTCTGGGGGGCGTCCTTCCCGTCGGAGAAACCCACCCGGAATCCGTCCCGCTGCATAAATCCGTTCTTCGTAGTCCACCAGGAGGGGCAAAAAGTCGATTCCTTCTCGACCGGAAGCACGAGTCGCCGTGACTAGCACCGCCGTATCTTCTGACTGCACCAAAATTGAACCGCCTGCTTGCGGTGCAAACAAGCCGACTTTTAGCCGAATATCCCTACCATCAAAGGATATTGACTTATTGATTTCTTCTATCATCTGTCGTTGTGTACCCTTGTTCTTGTTTCTTCTGACGCAATCCTAACATTGAAACTGAATGCTGTTACGTTGACGTATCAGAAGTCAGGCATGGAGTCAATGAGTGATTAGCGATTAGCAGTTAGTGATAGCGTTAGCTGGATTTTCCCAGGGCAATGCCGATCGCATCAACTACCCGTGAAACCGGAATCACCTCTAGTCCGACTTTGGAAATCGTTTGACCCGCAGGTACGATCGCCCGCTTAAACCCTAATTTGGCGGCTTCCCGCAAGCGCAACTCCATCTGGGAGACCGATCGCACCTGTCCGCCCAAGCCCACTTCCCCAATTAGCACCGTGAAGGGATCGACGATGCGATCGCGGAAACTGGCGGCAATGGCGATCGCCACTCCTAGATCAGCCGCGGGTTCGCCCACACTCAAGCCCCCCGACGAGGCAACGTAGGCATCCAATTTTGACAAGGGAATCCCTACTCGTTTTTCGAGCACCGCCAAAATTTGCAGCAACCGATTGTATTCAATCCCAGTCGTCGATCGGCGGGGGGAGGGATAGCTGGTGGGACTGACCAACGCTTGCAATTCCACCACGAGGGGACGGGTACCCTCACAGGCAACGATCGTGGCGGTTCCTGGATTCTCTTCATCCCGTTTGCCCAGGAACAGTTCCGAGGGATTTAGCACCTCCGCCAACCCCCGATCGACCATTTCAAACACGCCCAGTTCATTGGTTGCGCCGAAGCGATTTTTTACCGATCGCAACAGGCGGTGGCTGGCAAAGCGATCGCCCTCAAAATACAGCACCGTATCGACGAGGTGTTCCAGTACCTTCGGTCCGGCGATCGCCCCCTCCTTCGTCACATGACCCACAATAAACAGGGTGATATTCTCCCGCTTTGCCACCTGCATCAGCGCCGACGTACACTCCCGCACCTGCGACACCGACCCCGGAGCCGAATTTAACACGGCAAAATACAGCGCTTGAATACTGTCAATAATCGCCACTTGGGGATGCAGCGATTCCAATTCGTGCAGGATAGTTTCTAGATCGGTTTCAGGCAGCAGGAAGAGCTGGTTATTGACGGTTGGTTGCTCCACCAATCCCTCATCCTTCATCCTTCCGCCCTCATCCTTCTCCCCTTCCTGCTTCTGAACTCCCAGCCGTTGTGCCCGCAGTTTCACCTGTTGCCCCGATTCCTCAGCACAGACGTAGAGAACGGGATAGTCAAGGGATAAACGATTGGCGACCTGCAATAGTAGTGTGGATTTGCCGATGCCGGGGTCGCCGCCAATCAGTACTAGGGAACCGGGGACAATGCCGCCACCGAGGACACGATCGAGTTCGGTATAGCCCGATCGCAGGCGGGAGACGGGGTAATCAGCAATTTGGTCGAGGGTGAGGGCGGCGACGGGTTGGGCAACGGTGGGGGCGCTGGATTTGCGAGATTTGCTTGATCGGGCGCAACTGTCGCGTTGCGGGATGCAGTGTTGGTTGCAGGTGCCACCTGTTCTACCATTGAGTTCCAGCTACCGCAGAAGGGGCACTTGCCAAAGGATTGGGCAGAGTCGGCTCCACATTCGTTACATACATAGTGCGATCGGGTTTTTGCCATTTGTAACGGTGTTTATCTTTACCAAGTTTTACAAAGCGATCGATCCACACACCCTGAAAAGCCTGAATCCATTGATGTTCTTTGAGTAGACCTCAAGGGTTGGTATTACACATTATTATTTAATGGATCAAATTAATGATTTTTGTGTAGTCTGAAATAATACTGATAGTTAATCTTAAGAAACCCTGAAATGTAGCTGACATGGGATTCTTGGCACTTCGTTGAGGATCGAATAGGGTACTATCTTAATGATAAGCTGACAAAAATTAACTATCCAAAATTCGCCACAAGGAGTGTTAAGAGCGTTGGAAAGTCACAAGGAGAAAATCTTAGTTGTCGATGACGAAGCCAGTATTCGTCGAATTTTGGAAACGCGCCTATCGATGATTGGCTATGACGTGGTCACGGCGGCGGATGGGGAAGAAGCCTTAGAGACCTTCCGCCATGCCGATCCTGACTTGGTAGTGCTGGATGTGATGATGCCCAAGCTAGATGGCTATGGGGTGTGTCAGGAACTTCGCAAGGAGTCGGATGTGCCGATTATTATGCTGACGGCACTGGGGGATGTGGCCGATCGGATCACGGGGTTGGAATTGGGTGCGGATGATTATGTCGTCAAACCCTTCTCCCCTAAGGAATTGGAGGCACGAATTCGATCGGTGTTGCGGCGGGTCGAAAAAACGGGAATGTCTGGAATCCCCAGTTCTGGCGTCATCCAGATCAATACGATTCGCATTGATACCAATAAGCGCCAAGTTTACAAGGGTGACGAGCGGATTCGCTTGACGGGCATGGAGTTTAGCTTGTTGGAATTATTAGTGGGGCGATCGGGCGAACCCTTCTCCCGCGCCGAAATTCTTCAGGAAGTCTGGGGCTACACCCCCGAACGCCATGTGGATACGCGAGTGGTGGATGTACACATCTCCCGACTGCGTGCCAAGTTAGAAGACGACCCCAGCAATCCAGAACTAATCTTGACCGCACGCGGCACAGGGTATTCGTTTCAACGAATTGTGCCACCGGGTGAAGAATAATTGCATCGCTGCCCGTATTCCCTGTCTTTAGCGACTTCACTCCGGTTAATTCATCAGCAATGGATTCAGAAATGGAACGTGCCCCCTCAATTAATCAGGGTGATTTTGAGGAAGTGGCAAAGCTTCACCGTCAGGGGGAGATTCCATCTGATAGAATCTTTTAGGTTTCTATAACGATTGATATCAATGGGTTCAACTCGGGCACGGATCGCACTCGATGCGATGGGTGGAGACCACGCCCCAGCCGAAATCGTCGCTGGAGCACTGCGAGCGCAACAAGAGCTAGGAGTCGATGTGTTGCTGGTCGGTGACCCTCAGCAGATCGAAGTCTGCATGAAGCAACACAACCCGTCCATTCAGATGGAGATTGTGCCATCTGAGGGCGTGGTTGAGATGCATGAAGAGCCGCTCACAGCATTGAGGCGCAAGCCCAAGTCTTCGATCAATGTCGCAATGAATTTGGTGAAGCAAGGACGAGCTGATGCAGTCGTATCGGCGGGTCACTCTGGGGCAGCGATGGCGGCTGCTTTGCTTCGGTTAGGACGGTTGGAGGGCATCGATCGCCCCGCGATCGGGGCAGTGTTTCCCACCCTGATCGCGGGTAAGCCCGTGCTGATCTTAGATGTGGGGGCAAATGTCGATTGTCGTCCCAAGTTCCTTGAACAGTTTGCGGTCATGGGAACGATCTACTCCCGCTATGTCTTGGGGATTGCCGAACCCAAAGTCGGCTTGCTCAACATCGGCGAGGAGCCAACCAAGGGCAATGATCTCGCCCTGCGAGTCCACCAAGCCTTGCAGGACAATCCCCAAAGTGCCGTTTATTGGCAATGCTGAAGGGCGCGATGTCCT
>JAAUSV010000061.1 GCA_012032525.1 Leptolyngbyaceae cyanobacterium SL_7_1 | reverse complement strand
AGCCAGGTTCACGGTTGGTTGCTCCTGTGGTAGTGCCAATGGGGACGCGATCGACCCCCGGTTGGCAGGCAACTTGGGTGGAAAATTGGGTAGCTCCTGGAATTTGAATAATCGGTGCTTCGCTGATGCGACAAACCCGTTGCTCAAAATAACCCATTGGACTAGCTCCCGGACCTTGCCAAAACTGACGAAAACTGACGGTGTACTCTGGTTCACTCGGCAGCACCTGCGCCTGCAAGTTCCAAAGATTATCCTCGGCTCGTCGTCCGCTGGGCAACGCCACCAATAACTCGGATTGCAACGTGGGGAGTTGGTTTTGTAAACTCGCTAACCATTGCTCAGTCTGCGCCCACGTGTAGGAGGAAAACTTTTGATTGAGCACAGGTTCCAACACGCTGAGCAGTTGAAACCCACGGGAAACAGGTGGATTGTCTGTGCTGACGTTAACCACCACCCCACTGCGATTAAAATTGTCCGATCGCAAACTGGGATATTCCGCTAGCCAGTCCTGCAACAAAAAGTGAAACTGGAACCAACAGCTCAGCAAAATTCCCAGGAGCACCGTTAACAATAGCTGTTGGCGATCGACCGCATAATCCTTCCTCACCTTATCACCGGGGATAGTAGGGTTAATCAGATTCAGCCCATCTTTGTGGTGTTTGCGGAAGCGGGGAACAACGGCAAGCGCTGCCGACAGCAGGGGCCACAGGGTCAGATAGAAGGACGCTCCCCCCCCAGACAGCCAATACCCCAAGGCACACAACATCGCCCCGATGATCCACGGGGATGGATAGAAGGTAAAGCCCAAGACTTCAAACTTTACCTCTTCTAGTGCCCAGCCAATGCCCAGAGTGATGAAAATCCAACCGACCGCTGCGATCGCCTTTGCCCCTTGGTCAACCTCCAGCGCCATTGATACAAGCCAGGAAAACAAACCCAACAGCACCAGGGTCTGCCACGAAAATGTTTTTAGATCACTGATCCACTGGCGCAGGCGTTCAAGTAGTTGATTAAAAAAGTTCACTGGAGTGGTACGACAAAATTGTTAGCAAGTAAACGCAGTAAAAGGATAAGGGAAATGGCACTGTAGCTCAGGGCATTGGCGATCAAAATCGTATTTGCCTGACGAGTTGCCCCTCGATATTCCTTTGAATTGCGACGGGCGATCGAGCCTTTGAGGTTTTTCAACGTTTTTTCGTCACTGGGTTCCTTTTCCACCTCCTCCCCCAAGAAAAATTGCAGTTGCTCCAACCCCACCAGCTTGACTAAAAAACTCACAAAGAATGTCACCAATGCTGACAAAATTACCCAAGCTAGGATCGCCCGCGACCAGCGATCGAAAAAGATGCCATTCATCAGGTCCAAACGCAACGATTCTGGAAAGGCAATTTGCAGGTTGAGAAACAGCAACCAACCCACCACGGTCGAAAGAAAGTTGATGAAGGTGGCATACTCCACACTCTTACGGGGTTGGATGCGCAACCCAGCCCGTAGTACAACGGCTTCAATGGCGATCGCACCATCAAAAACACAGACTGAAACGCAATTAACCGGAGTGGGACAACCACTGCTAACTCCCCTATCAAACCGATCGATGTAGCCTGACCCAATCATATCGAGGACTCGCGCAGTTGGATGATTTTGTGAATGCTTTGCAAAAATTGTCAGAACCATCAGGGCGCAATTCTACGATGAAACGAGGATTTCCCTTAGGATGACGATTGCCGAATTTCCCTACAACCGTCATAATTAAGTCTCAACACTATCCATAGCCTTTAACTCTAAAGTTTATTGTTGCATAACTCTACATCTAGAGAAAGATTGCATAACGAATCGCCTTGTCCAGCACTCGATTGTTTTTACTGCGGCTGAAACGTCTATGGCTAGAACTGGTATTGGAATTCGCACGGCTCAAACCCACACCGATCGCCTGGTGGGTCAAATTCACGTCTACGATGGGGCAGGCAAGGGCAAATCCCAAGCCGCCCTAGGGGTGGTGTTGCGCTCCATTGGCTTGGGAATTCGCACCTCCTGGCAAACCCGCGTATTGTTGTTGCGCTTCCTCAAGGGACCCGGACGCACCTACGACGAAGATGCGGCGATCGAAGCCCTACAGCGCGGCTTTCCCCACCTGATCGACCAAGTGCGCACCGGACGAGCCGAGTTTTTTGGTGCAGAAGACATCACCCGCTTTGATCGGTTGGAAGCCCAGCGGGGATGGGATGTGGCAAAGGGGGCGATCGCCTCCGGCTTATATTCCGTGGTAGTTCTAGACGAGCTAAATCCAGTTCTAGACTTGGGATTGCTCCCCGTCGATGAAGTCGTCAAAACCATCAAAAATAAACCAGAAGACTTGGAAGTAATCGCCACCGGGCGCGGTGCTCCCCAACCCCTGCTCGACATTGCCAACCTGCACTCCGAGATGAAGCCGCACCACCACCTCACCGCCACTGCCCACGGAATTGAGGGGATTGAAATCTACACTGGTTCTGGCAAAGGTAAATCCACCAGTGCTCTGGGCAAGGCGTTGCAAGCGATCGGCAAAGGCATCAGCCAAGACAAATCCCACCGAGTTTTGATTCTGCAATGGCTTAAGGGCGGGGTCGGCTACACCGAGGATGAGGCGATCGCCGCCCTGCGCCAAAGCTACCCCAACCTGGTGGATCATCAACGCTGTGGGCGAGATGCGATCGTCTGGCGGGGACAACAGCAACCGTTGGATTATGTAGAAGCCGAGCGGGGGTGGGAAATTGCCAAAGCGGCGATCGCTTCTGGACTCTACAAGACCATTATTTTGGATGAACTCAACCCCACGGTGGATTTGGAGTTGTTGCCAGAGCAGCCGATCGTCCAAGCCCTGCTGCGCAAACCCCGCGATACGGAGGTAATTATCACCGGACGCTGCAAGCATCCCCCTGCCTATTTTGATCTGGCAAGTGTGCATTCGGAGGTGTTTAACCACAAACACTATGCCGAAAAAGGAGTGGATCTGAAACGAGGAGTGGATTTCTAAGTAGGAGCATGGCACTGCCATGCTCCTACAAAAGCAACCAGTCAAATACCTGTCCTACTGTTAGTTTCAATCCCTTAGCAAAGGCAGGAACTGGTAACGGTTGGGCGGGATCGTCCAATAGATCGAGCGATCGCTCTGGAGAATAGATCAGCACCGCTCGTTCCGTTGGATCAATCAACCACCCAATTGGGTCGTGTGCCGTAAACAGTGCAAAATCTTTGCCGTCACTTTAGTCTGGCTTTGCTCAGGGGGAAGAATTTCGATAATCCAATCGGGCGGCAACGCAAAAACGTTGGCGATTCCCCCCTCGCTGTTGTGGGGAATTCTTTCCCATTGAAACACGGCTACATCTGGGACGATCGCTCGCCCGGCAAATACACAGCGTAGTTCTGGAAACGCTCTCGCTACTTTCGTGGGTTTCGTTGCCGCATTAATTGCCACAATCAACTCTGCTTGAATAGCGCTGTGTTCTCCCTGCGGCATTGGTTTTTGACTAATCTGACCCTCCACATACTCACTGGCGGGCTGAGTGTCCGGTAGCCTGAGAAACTCCTCTAGGGTCAACTTTCTAGACGATGTTTGTACCATGACAAGCCACCTCCCCAGACGCCACGTTGCCTTTGATCTTAACAAGACTAATCACCAAAATATCGAGATTTCTTGACTTCTCGCAAGCGCAAATCGGGGATCTACCCTAAGATCAAAGGCGTGATGGATGGCAGGGATAGGCTCCTTGCTATTTTGCTTTAATATGCAACTATTTCTTGCACGATTGATTTTCTTGAAAATTCGAGGATAAGCCCGTGAGTCCAGAAACGCTACAAATCCCCGCCCTCTCTGTAGACTCCACCGGATTCAGCCCGGCTGAGTTTGACACCTACGTGATGCAGACCTATGCCCGCTTTCCGCTGACCTTGGAGCGAGGCGAGGGGTGTCGCGTCTGGGATACGGACGGGCGATCGTACTTGGATTTTGTAGCTGGAATCGCCACCTGCACCCTGGGTCATGCCCATCCCGCCTTCGTGCAAGCCGTTAGTCAGCAGGTGCAAACCCTGCACCACGTCTCCAACCTCTACTATGTGCGCGAACAGGGAGAACTGGCGAAATGGCTAGTGGAGCACTCCTGCGCCGATCGCGCCTTTTTCTGCAACTCTGGAGCCGAAGCCAACGAAGCGGCAATCAAACTGGCGCGGAAACATGCCCACACCGTTCGTGGCATCGCCGAACCCATGATCATCACCGCCCACGCCAGTTTCCACGGCCGCACCCTAGCAACCATCACCGCCACCGGACAACCCAAGTATCAACAGAACTTTGACCCATTGATGCCCGGTTTCCACTACGTCCCCTACAACGACACAGCCGCGATCGAAGCGGCGATCGAAACCCTCGACCGCGACACCCCCCGCGTTGCCGCCATCATGCTAGAAGCATTGCAGGGAGAGGGGGGTGTCCGTCCGGGCGATCGCGCCTATTTCCAACGCATCCGCCAACTGTGCGACGAAAAAGGCATTCTCCTCATCCTCGACGAAGTACAGGTGGGAATGGGGCGCTCCGGCAAACTCTGGGGCTACGAAAACCTGGGGATCGAACCCGACCTCTTCACCTCCGCCAAGGGCTTAGGCGGTGGCATTCCCATTGGGGCAATGCTGTGCAAATCCGCCTGCAACGTCTTCCAACCCGGCGATCACGCCAGCACCTTTGGTGGCAACCCCTTTGCCTGCGCCGTTGCCCTCGCCGTCTGCCACACCCTAGAGCAAGAGCACCTACTAGAGAATGTCCAACAGCGGGGAGAACAGTTGCGATCGGGTTTGGAAGCGATCGCCCACAAGTACCCCACCCTGATCAAAGAAGTCCGGGGCTGGGGCTTAATCAACGGCTTAGAACTCAATGCCAACGTAGATCTAACCTCCGCCCAGGTCGTCAAAGCCGCAATGGCTCAGGGCTTACTCCTCGTCCCCGCCGGACCCAAAGTTGTCCGCTTTGTCCCCCCCCTGATCGTTTCTGCCAGCGAAATTGATCAGGCACTCCACGCCCTCGATCGAGCCATTGCCTCTTTTTAAGGACTCGCTGAGTACCCCAGGAGCCTTCATTCTGGAATTCCGGGCGATTTTGTGGGCACGACGCACGACGCGCTCACAAAATCGTCTAACTATGTCTGAATTCAATGCATGGCTTTCGTTAGCATTACAGCTTTATTTCATTCGTGCCGAGTTGGTAAAGCCCAGACTCACCCATCGATACAATTGTGAGATCGAAGTTCCAATCTTAAAGCCGAAACAAGCCCGCAATCGGTTTCCTGACTTTGTAATTTTGTAACCAGAGCACATCGAACTGACCCAAAAACGATTAACGATCCGGTTAGACATGCCCGCTCCATTGCTTGTGATGGAAGTCGTTAGTCCTGGTCAAACCAACCGTACCCGTGATTATGAGGATAAGCGGGCACAGTACCAAATGCGGGGCATTTTAGAGTATTGGCTGCTAGATCCAGAGCAACAGGTTGTCATAGTGTTGGCGTTGGTCAATGGAGTGTATCAGGAAAGACAATTTCAGAGTAGCAGTCGCATTGTTTCTCCTCTGTTTCCCGCGGTTGCTCTCACGGCTGAACAGGTGTTGAACCCAGTAGAATAATCAATTTGAAACGCTTCTACTCGCTTGGTCTCTTAGCCAATAGTTGTCAATTTTCCCCATCTGCAATACCGTTGAAAAGCGATCGGTAGCGCAAAGACTCGATAGAGCAAAGACTCGGTAAAGCAAAGACAATGAAAGCAGTCGTAGGCGAACAAAAACTCCTCAAATTTGGCATCTGGCTCAGCCCAGGGTTGATTGCCGCAGGCGTCGTCGCCGGATTAGTGTCGTCTCAGTGGACAGCCGTTCCCCTGGGGCTAATTGGCGTTGGGATTGCGATCGCGTCGCTGGTTTAACTTATTATGGTCGTCTACTCCCCGGCTTTTTGGGACAACGATCGACCCAAGCCAGCACCAATGCCCTAGTCGCCACGATCGCCATGCTTGCCATCCTGGGGTTGGTGAATTTTTTAGGCGTCCGCTACGCCCAGCGATCGGATCTGACCGAAAACCAACTGTTTACTCTCTCCCCGCAAACCATCACCGTTTTGCAGGAGTTGCCAGCCCGCACCAAAGTCTGGATCTTCGATGTTGCTCCTGACCCCCGCGACCAGGATTTACTAGAAAACTACCAGCGAGAAAGCCCTCGTTTCAGCTACGAATACGTCAACCCCCAAGCCGAACCCGGTTTAGCCGAACGCTTTGCCGTGCGATCGCTTGGTGAAGTGCATCTAGAGCAGGGCGAAGAAGAACGATTTGTCCAGGTGGTTACTCCCGAAGGACGCCTATCGGAGCGTCGCCTCACCAGTGCCCTCGACCAACTGACCAACCCCACCGAAACCAAGGTGTACTTTTTGCAGGGACATGGGGAGCGATCGCTGCAACCGGGTCGTGAAGCCGCTGCCGTGGCGATCGGGCGAATGGAAGACGACAATGTGATTGCCGAACCTTTGAACCTTGCCCAGGAAAGACAAGTTCCAGCCGATGCCGCCGTGGTGGTGATTGCTGGAGCGAAAGAGGAATTGCTGCCCGCCGAGGTGACTGCCTTGAGGAATTACCTGAAACGTCCCAGTGGCTTGATGGTGCTAAGCGATCCGCAAACCGATACAGGATTAGATGCCCTGTTGCAAGAGTGGGGCGTCACCCTGACGGATTTCATCGTATTTGACCCGAATGGACAAACGCCAGGACCTTCGGCAGGGTTGATTCCGGTGGTGACTCAGTATGGCGATCACCCGATTACCCAGGAGTTTAACAACACTATTTCGGTCTATCCGATCGCCCGCCCGATCGCCATCACCGGCAAACCTGGAGTGGATGTCTCGCCGATTTTGATTACCAGCGATCGCACCCAAGCCCAATCGGTCAACAACGACGGACAACTGGAGTTTAACGAAGGCAATCCCCAAGGGCAATTGATTCTGGGGGTGGCGTTGAATCGGGCGATCGACACTCCCAGCGA
Source organism: Leptolyngbyaceae cyanobacterium SL_7_1 (assembly GCA_012032525.1). Classification (GTDB taxonomy): domain Bacteria; phylum Cyanobacteriota; class Cyanobacteriia; order Elainellales; family Elainellaceae; genus JAAUSV01. The sequence goes on along the minus strand of JAAUSV010000061.1, from coordinate 10,922 downwards.
CTCAGACGAGGAAACAGACAGCATTCCCAAGGAAGCCCGACTGGTGGTGGTGGGCAACTCCACCTTTATGACCGACAGTTGGTTCGATCAATATGTAAATGGCGATGTCTTCCTCAATGCCGTTGAATGGCTGAGCCAACAGGACGATCCCAGCTTCGATATTCGCCCCAAGGGCATGACCAGTCGCCGCCTACTGCTACGCGGACAACAGGTTTTATTATTGGCAGTGGGAATTGTGCTGGTTTTACCGCTGATTGGGTTTGCACTGGCGATCGGGCTATGGTGGAAGCGGCGGTAAAGTGAGCGATTAGCGATTAGTTAACTTGATTTCAACGCAACACAATTAACGACTGGTTTGATCAAAGGAGTCAACCATGTTTAAACCGATGACGCTGGTTTTAGTGTCGATCGCCGTTCTTCTAGGCGGCGTGGTCTACCTGGCTGAGCGCCGCACCGCTTCGCAAACTCAGGCTGAGCAAGCAGGACAGGAGCTGTTCGATTTTCAAGAAGAACAGGTGCAATCCTTTTCTATTAGAACTGAAGATCAATCCCTCACCTTTGAGAAAGTCGGGGATACTTGGCAACTGATCGACCCTGAAAATACCCGCGCCAACGACGCTTCGGTGGCGTATCTATTAAACTTGATGGCGACTGGCTCGATCGAGCGCACCCTCACCGCTGACCCCAAAGAGCGTCCAGAATTTGGCTTAGATTTACCCCTCGCCAATATTGATGTGCGTTTGGAAAACCAGGAAACCCACAGCTTGATTTTGGGCGACTACGATTTCAGCCGCAATTTCCTCTACGCCCAAACCAATCCGTCGATCAATAACAAAGGTGAAATCGAAGTGTTGCTGGTCTCACCTGAGTTTGAGAATGCGGTCGATCGATCGTTGAGCGAGTGGAAGGGTGAGGAATGAGGAATGAGGAGCGGCACCTCGTTTTCAAGTGCCGTTTGGAAACGAGGTGGGTGAGGTGGGCGAGGGTTAGGGTGGCTCTGTGAGGTATTTAAACAAGTCGTCTAGAACACTCCTGGGTGACTGTGCCAGAGTTGGGAGTTCCCACCACATCAGTCTGGACTGTGTAATAAATTGAGCGATCGTTGCTACAACTCTCACTCATCCTCCAGCTTCAATAATTTCTCGTTTAAATCCTTAAGATAATCGCGCACCAAATCCTCTGAAAGAATCCGCTTGCGCAAGGCATCGTTAATCGCTCCCTTTTCCGCCAACAACAAGCGCCGCCGAATTGCATCTAGTTTAGTTGAATCCCCCCGATCGATCGCGGGTTCCGATCGCTGGTTAAACAGATCTCGCAGCGATCGTTCTGAAACCGCGATTCTGGCTTGATAGGTTGCTCGTAACTCTTCGTAGACTGCTTTAGGCAGGACGCCCGATCGCAGCAGCGTTTCCAATTCATCCTGAGCTGCTTTGCAAGCAATCAGTTGCAGTTGTAGTGCCTCGATTTGTTGTTGTAGCCTGGAAGGATTTAATAATTGCAACCGTCTCACCAGCCAAGGTAAGCTCAGCCCCTGTCCCACCAATGACACCACCACCGTGCCAAACACCAGAGCAATAATGCGTTCCCGCCCTGGCAACGACAGGGGAATGCTCAATGCCAGTGCCATCGACAGGGAGCCTTTGACATTGCCCAAAAATAATACGTGTTGCCAGCGCAGGGGAATGGGGCGATCGACAAATCGCAGTAATGCCAACAGCGGATACACCGTCAAAATCCGACCAACCTGATAGATCAGCACAGCCAGCACTACCGAAGGCAAGGTTTGCCAAAACGTGGTCAGATCTACTTCTAACCCAATCAACAAGAAAATAAAGGTGTTTACCCCAAACCCGGCGTATTCCCAGAAACTCAGCAGCGTTACCCGTGTCGAGGCAGAGGCATCCTGCGACAACCCGATGTTGCCAATCACCAGACCAGCCACCACCACCGCTACCGCCCCCGATACCCCAAAGGCTTGTCCCAACTGAAACGCGCCCAGGGCGATCGCCACCGTCAATAGCATGCTGCTGAGGGCGTCATCCGTTTGACGAAACAAGCCAACACTGAGATAGCCCAAGGCTAATCCCAATAGCCCGCCGCCAAACACCACCAAGGCAATCTGTTGTAAGCCATCGCCGACGGTGAATGAGCCAGTTAGGTAGGCGGTGGCAATCAAGTTAAATAACACCAGCGCGATGCCATCGTTAAACAGGCTCTCTCCTTCCACAATGGTGGAGAGGCGGGCTGGGACAGACACCTCCTTAAACACAGCAATCACCGAAACCGTATCGGTAATCGCTAGGATGACCCCGGCAAACAAGGCGGGTATCCACAAAAACCCCAAGCTAAATTTAATCAATACTGCCGTAATGCCTGCCGCTGCAATCACTCCCGGACCAGCCAGCAAGGCGATCGGTTTGATGGTGCTGCGTAAGCGGCTAATGTCGGTATTCACCGCCGCTTCAAAAATCAAAATCGGTAGAAATAGATTCAGCACTAGGGACGGATCAAGCCCGACTCGCTGGGGCAAGACTTCGGCGATCGCCAGCCCCGCCAACACCAACCCAGTGGTATAGGGAATCTGCAACCGCCGAGTCACCAAAGCCACCCCAGTGGCAACCAGCAGCAAAATAATTGAAATCGTCACTAGCTCCGCCACATCCCCACCCAAGTTGTGCGGATCGATCGCTTCGCTAGCTGCCTGTTGCCCGACCTGAGCCAGGTTGTTCCAGTAACCTACGCCCTGTTTAATCACATCCTCACTCGCCACCATAGGTATTGTGGTCGTGCATTGTAATGTTTTTGGAAGTGTGGAGCACTTCAAAACATTACCTCAACTGCAACCCCAATTTAGCGGAACTCTGGCATCGGGGTTGTCCCGCTGGCTAACCGCACTGATCTCCATACAGTCGATCGCAGGCTGGATAGCTGAGCGATTTTCCGGGTGACTGTGGGACGCCCGGATCAATGGAATCTACCTCCGATTGCATGGCTAGCATGACAAACAAGGCAATCACCAGCGAAAGGAAGAAGATAAACGATTGAAATAGCCCACCGTCTTTGGGAAATCGCTTGTTGCATTCTGTACAGTAACTTTCGAGATTTGGATAATCGGGGTGGTCAACAACATGGCAAGCGGGCTGTCCGAGTGGGTTGCGAGGGCAAGATGAGGACATGGGAACCTCCAAAGGTGGTAGATACTTTCAACCAAACTAGAACGGCAGGTCGGATACACCTAATCAGCCAGCTTGAGCATATTATACAAAATAGATATATGATAGGCAAGTTTTATCGCTACTTATCAGAACGGTTAGGCAGACTATGAGTAACCCTCTAAAAACAAAAAAGCAGGTGGTTCGCCTGCTTTTTTCAAGAAATATGAAACTCAATACTGGCGATCGCCATCGGACAAACTGTTTCCTAAGTGGCAGCCTGCCACTGAATCAGCGATTGGCGAAATCGATCGGCTTCCGCGAGCACCCGAAATCCAAGGCGGGTGATCCGGAAGTATTTTCTCCGCGCTCCTCCCTTGTCGTCACTGGGACGATCCTCCATGCGGGAGGTAATTAACTGTTTCTCTTCGAGTCGATTGAGCGTGGGATAGAGCGTCCCCACACTTAAGTTGCGCTTGCCCCCACTGATATCCTTAAATGCTTGAATGATTTCCAAGCCATAGCGTTCCTGTCCTACCAATAGGCTTAAAAGCTCTTCCTCCAGTTTTGAGATAGTGATGTCCTCACTATCCGGACGGATAAGGGGGGAACTGTCCGTTGGGTCAACTGAAGGAGTTAGCTTGTCTACCATGAGACCTCCTCTACTTGCTTAACGTTTGCAATCGATCGGCGGCACGAGCAGCTACGACACCATTGGCACAGCTACTCTGTGAATCCTGGCGATCGTCTGAGTCATTAACGAACACAACCATACAACCGTATAAGCACACGGATGCACAAATGCACACTTAATGGTGCTTTTCCATCCTAGCCCATATTTTGGTTTTTCGATATTTGAAGATACTATCCTATGTTGATGGATAATTCAAACACTTTCCCTGAAGCATCGGTGAAGATTTTCTTCTGGTTTGTAATGATATTTTTAGACGGCAAATATTGTCCAAATTGATATTTGTGATAATTTATAGTAAACCTTACCAATTATGGGAGAAGCCTGAGTGGTGTCCCGCTGGTTGGGTAACTCAATCACTAGTTCTATAGTCGGTTCCATCTCAAACCTCTGATTAGAGGAGTTACTCAGGATGCCAGTGCTTGTGTGAGGACAATTCCCATTCGCTCAATTCTCAAATGGCGCAGTCCGCCGCCCCCTGCTGCGATTGCTTAGACTGAATTGGAGGTCTATGGTAACCAACAAGATGCTAGATGAGATACGTCGGAATCTCGATCGAGTTGCTGCATGGCTACTAGGTAATCTGAACACGTTGGCGATCAATTGGTTAAATTCTGTGCGAAATCAAGCAAGCCCACTCTATCTGGACTACATTGAGGGCATGCTGGCGGACTACACCGAGACAACCCAAGCGTTGCGAGACCAGGGTTGTAGTGATATCGAAATCCTGATTGGTGTATTCCCAGCGGATTTGATGCGGCGTTGGGAATTGTACAACTTACGTCTAATCGATATTTGAGAAATTTAAAGACCGTCAGCCTATTTCTCTACGGAGTGGAGCAGGTTTTGGCGCTCAGCAATTCAATCTATGGGCTACCAGGGTTTCGATCGCTCAATTTGCGAGTCTTGGTGTGGCTTTTGCAATCGATCACGGGCAGTGTGGGCAAACGCTCGGTGCAGGTTGCGCTCAAGCTAAGCCCAACGGGAGAAATCGTGGGTTGGGGGAGAAGCGCGGAGGCGTTGTTTCGCTACACAGCCGATGAAGTGGTGGGTGAAGCCGCGATCGGCACCTTTATTCCTGAGATCGAAACAGGCGGACGCACCCTGAGTGAGCTAATGGGCAACGTTTACGCCTCCCCTGAGTATTACAGCCTTAATGTGAACGAAAACCAGGATAGCCGTGGCAATCGCTTTTGGATGTTTTGGGTAAATTTACCCGACTATAGCGATGTTGGCAATTTGAGTGAGATTTCGTGTGTGGGGTTCAAAATTGATGATCCATACACGATGGGCAGTTGGTTGGGGTCTGGAAATATTGGGTTAGGTCCTTCCCCAAGGGAACCGAGGGAGCCATCATTGCAACCGATTCCTAAATTGCTGGGAGGAGGGGCGATCGCCCCTCCTCCCAGCAGACCAGAGTTACGAACCCCGTTTTAGGGCAGATTCAACCTGGGCGAATTCTTGCTCCAATCGCTTTTTCAGCTTCTCAGGCACAGGACGGTTGGGATAGGAACTGTAGTGCCCAGCCAGCGAGTTGAGGGCAGTCCGCATCGTGGTAAAAGAGCTGAGCTTGGTGACAGACGTGTTGCGACGGTAGCGTGAGGCAAAATCGTTGATCAGATCCTTTGCCTCGGCTTGAGCGGTGGCTTTTTCGGGGGAGTCATCGGGCAGAGAGAGAGCCGTGCGCAAACCGTTTACCACCGCTAGGGTATCTTCTCGGTAGTTGCCGCTAAGACTATCCGTAGCCGCCGAGCAACCCATTAGCCCGATCGCCACTACAAGCAGCACGGCAAAGAGACGAGACAAAATTTTATTCATAAAACCTCAGCATCAAAAGTGGGGATCAAACACTCATTACCAATCCTATCTTGAATCGGTCTTTGTAATACTTTGTTTCTATCGCTGGGTAGTTTTTTGACTGGCGTTGCTTGTGGGATGACAGAAGAGACCGTTTGCTCATTTGGTAATTCATTCTTGTAAAAAACATGGCAAATTCTCAACATCTGGCATTGTTTGTTGAAGATGTAATTTTGTGGAATCGCTGGCGGCGAGAAAACACCCATGTCCGCCCCGACCTAACTCGAGTCGATTTTAGTGGGAGGACTTGCGTGGGTTAAATTTGAGGAAAACCGATCTCTCCCAGTCAGACTTCACCGGAGCTGACTTGATCCGCGCTGATTTCACAGGGCAAATTTGGCGCAAGCCGATTTGGAGAAAACGCGCTCGACGGGTGCTGATTTTAGCCAAGCGACATTGGTACAGGCGGATTTGAGTGAAACCGATTCTAGCAATGCCAATTTCAGCAATGCCGACTTGAGGGGAGTTAATCTGATTCATGCCAATGTCAGCGATGCCGATGCGATCGGGGCAGATCTGAGCCATGCCGACCTGATTGGAGCCAACTTCAGCAACGCCACCCTCGTCAAAGCCAACTTTAGTCAAGCCGATCTGAGTGGGGCGAACTTGAGGGGGGCTACGTTGGTTCGAGCCAACTTTGACGGTGCGGTGTTGGTGGGCACCGATTTAACAAATGCCAACCTAGTGGGTGCCAGCCTAGAGCAGGCAAACCTCACTGGGGCAATTCTAACCGGAGCGACCCTGCCCGATGGCACGGTACACGACTAGCCAGGGCTAATGGCATTGAGCAAATCCCAAGGACAGGAGTTGACAAACCCTGGTTTGTCTCAATTTAGTCTCAGCGGCGGCAATCACGTGGGTGCGTCTTTCTTCCCAGGGGTAGGTGGTTGGCAGTTGACGAGCCAGGGCGATCGCATTCCTTGGTTCATTTTGCTGGAGCAATCGTTGTGCCTGGTGCCATTGGGTGTAGTGGGTCTCGATTTGCTGGTGCTGTAATCTTGAGTTGGTTGCCGCGCCACACCTTGGTAAAGGGTGTCCTGTATGGGTGGGTTGGGTTTGCAGATGGGCGATCGCCGGATTAAACTCAAACCGCTCCTCTAGCAAAACGATCGCGCTAGATAGCCCGATCGCTGAAGGAATAAAGGTTAAAACAGCCGCAAGACTGACCTTGAGCACGGAGGACATCGTTTCAGATTTCATCTTTTCTCATACAAGGGGATGGAGGAAGGGGTGGTTGGCAATTAGCCCACGGCTAATTGCCGACCTAGCCATCGTCGGGGAACGTCCAAAAATGTTGACTAGAGCAGACATCGATCGGGGTGGGATCGGTGGCGACGGTCAGGAAAATCCCCTGGAGGTGCGTGACGTAAACTTGCTGTCCTGGTAACAAGGTGATGGGTTGGGCACAGTGAGCCGTCCACCAAGAGCCTTGGAATTTTACCTGCCCAGGGTTGCCGGGGGCGATCGTTTGGGTGACGATCGCATGGTTGTCTAGCGCAGCCGTCTGATTGGTTCTAGATTGATCCTCAGAATCGGTAGGCATCATGTAATTGGGCAGGGCAATTACAGGTCGTCGGTGAAACAATGCGATGAAGTTCAGCATGGTTATTCTCCTGATGGTTGGATGGAGGGGCATTGTCGGTTAACTTCAACTCGAATCTGCTTCCAAGCTCGAATAAGCGGCAATTCGTTTTGGGGAATTGGTCTGTCTCGCCATTGGGGGTAAAGTCTGTAAAACATCCGATCGGTAATTTCGTTGAGTAATCCATTGCATTCATCGGGATCGATAAAAAACCACGGTGATACAGCTTCCGGCACAGGTCGTGGTAAATCGGAGCGCGAATTACAGTACGCTTCAACTTTGGCTTTGATGGTGTTGCGAAGTTGATCCAGTTGGGGTTGATCCGCACGCATTCCTTGCTGACTTAATTGGACGTAGTAGGCGTTAAAATTCCGATCGATCGCCATGTTCAACGGCTGATTGCAATCTCCCGATAAAACACTGACCGTTGGTGGTGGCAGGGGCGGCGGATCGGGGAGCCAGGATACTCCATATCCTCCCAGTCCTCCAATAGCAACCAATCCCAAAGCGATCAAACCGTAGGCATTTCGTCGGTTGGCATCCATAACCCACTCCTGCAAAATTTCAATTTTTGTTTAGCTGGCACCCGTAACCCAATCTCAACTGGTTTCGTCGGAACTCAAATTGTGTTAACTGCCTGATGAATCCAGTTTGGCAGGCGCTCAAAGCCTTGCCAATTCAGGGGATTCATGGGTTGTTATGGGGAAAACAAAAGCTGAAATATTCGCAAAGTTCAGGATTGTTCAGGAAAGTTCAGTCTTAAACTGAAAGCGGTGCATCTAAATTGGGACAGGTTATGAACGCTGAGGAAGCCCTGAAATTCGTTGAAGAGTTGCTAAGTGAACGGGAACAACGGTTGAATGATTTGCAGCGATCGGTTTTTTTAGGAGTTTGGCAAGGCAAAAGTTATAAGGAAATTCTCAAAGAGGTGCCCCACCGCACCGAATTGGGCAATTTGCAGGGCACAGTAGCCCACAAACTGTGGAAGCAGCTCACTGAAATCTTGGGAGAAAAAGTCCTCAAGAACAATTTGCACGGACCCGTAAAACGGGCGTATGAAAGTCGATCGAGAAACCAACTCAACGGCTCAAGCAACCCGTTGCTCAGCGCACCCGCCCAAGAGAGCAATGGGCAATCGCCCACCACCGAATTTCCCGAACCCAGCCCCGATCTGATTTGGAGCAGTGCACTGTCCGACTGGGGAGACGCGCCCAATACCTCAGTGTTTTTTGGACGCAGTGGCGATCTTGCCAATCTAGAGCAACGCATTCGCATTGATGGCTGTCGGCTACTGACGATCTATGGGATGACGGGGATTGGCAAAACGTTGTTAGCCACCAAACTGGCAGAGGAGATCCGCGACCATTTTGAGTTTTTGATTTGGCGATCGCTTACCTCCTGCCCGCTCCCCGCCCAATTTATTGGGATGCTCACCCAGTTCTTTTCTCACCAACAAAGCGCTGCCACCGATCTGACTAGCCTGCTACACTACCTGCAACACCATCGCTGTGTGATTGTGTTAGACGGGCTAGAAGCCGTATTACAACCGGGTGTCCACGACGGCTCCTACCGTCCGGGCTATGAAGACTATGGGGAGTTATTGCGACAAGTAGGACGCATGAGCCATCAGAGCTGTCTTGTGGTCACCAGCCAGGAGAAACCCAGGGAAATAGACGATTCCCGCCAAGTGCACTCCCTGGAGTTGCGAGAACTGGGGGACTTGGAGGGACAAGAGATTCTCACTGCCAAAGGCGTGGTGGCGAAATCAGACAGTGGGTGGCGCGAGTTGATTCAGCGATACACGGGCAACCCGTTTGCCTTAAATGTGGTGGCTTCCCAAGTGCACGAAATGTTTGGCGGCGATTTGGATGCCTTTCTCAACTGCCTGCCCCAGGATAGGGTTGTTTTTGAGGATATTCGGGCGCGATTGACAGCACAGTTCGATCGCCTTTCAGAGTTGGAGAAACGGGTGCTCCATTGCCTGCAAGCTGCGGGTGAACCCATTCCCTATAGCGCCATCCTGCAAGCATTGGAATCTTTAGGGCATCCCATCTCTTGGATGCAACTGCAAGATGTGTTGGGGTCGTTGCGACGGCGATCGCTGATTAAGCCAAATAATGCCATAGGCGTTTCCCTGCAATCGCTGATGTCAGAATATGTCTACAGCCTTCAACAAAGTTAATGCAGTGCCGTTCTCGGCTCTAAACAATGGGGGCGGTTTTGTAATTTTTGCTAAGAACCAATTGGCAAACTGTCACGCTAGTTGCTAGACCAATTAATGAACGACATATTATCCTGTGAAATATAATCCACTTCAACTTCGCAAGAAACAAATCCGGACATTTTAAAAACTTGTTCTCACGAATAAGCTCCAAGAATTTTCTCGGTCAGTTTTTGGGCAGTTGATGGTGTTCCCTTTGATTTCCCTTCCACACCCTTACTGGCGCGATTCGGTCTTTCAGATTTAGTCGTGCCTCGCTCCTCCGCTGCGGTCTCAGGTTCGCGTTTGCTGTATTCACCCCCCCCGTTTACGGTGCGTCCTCCCAGGAAGGCGGTTTCATGTCTACTCCCTTGTCTACCTATTCGTATCGAGATTTCGAGGCTGATTCAGAACGACTGTATGCTCACTTTCTAAATTTCCGAACTGTTGAAACTCCAGACGAGTTGCTCGATCGATTCGACGACCTATTTATCCGTGGTACAGATTATCCCGACCTCAGGCTGAAAGCGGCGCTCGATCGAATTGTGTCATCCCGCTGGGCAGATCAAGCCTTTGGCAATATCATCAACCGGTGTTGTTATATTCTGATCAACTACTGGTGGTTGCAGCGGGATGGCTGGATTGATTCTGGGCTGCAATGGGCAACGGTTGAGCTGGTCAATCGCTTGTCTTTGGCTGCCAATCAACCCCCAACCTCGCCTGCGACTCGACGGCTACGCGAGTTGTTGACCAATTTCATTAAAGCTGAGCAGTATGTCGCTCTAGAGCGACGTGCCCGCGCGGCTGAAAATGCCTCGGATGGCACCGACGACCTAATTGGCAACCTGATCAACCGCTATCCCTATCTCTATCCCTATTGTCTACTCGACTGGGATAGCACTGAAATAGGACAGCAAGCGGTCAAACAGCAGCAACAGCGGCGAGAACAGCAATTTGAGCATGATTTGTTCAAATACATCAATGCACTGCGCCGAGGAAAGAGTAGTTCACCCGGCGCGATGCTCGATGTTGCCAACCCCACCCTCTTGGAGGCGGAGGAATTGCAAGCTGCCGTGCGTCAGTTTTCTGGCAAAGCAGAAGGGGCACGCACCTATAAGGAATCGGCTCAACAATTTTTGCTAGAAGTACGCCATGCTCCCGCTCAGCAGGTGATGAAAAAGCAACTCAGCCATTATTTGAGTTCAGCCATTTCCTACTCCAACAATCCCAAGTATGGAAGTCACCACTTTAATCAATGGCTCGATGAGCAGTTAGACAAAATCTTGCCCCAGCAGGATCATGTGAGAACGAACCCACCATTGCTCATGCAAACCTGTAGCCAGTTGCTGGAGTGCCTCGTCGCCAGCCCCAAGCAACCAGACAATCATTTCATGTTTATTGACTTGATTGGCAACTTGGGAGCCACCTTTACCGTTGGGC
>JAAUSV010000060.1 GCA_012032525.1 Leptolyngbyaceae cyanobacterium SL_7_1 | reverse complement strand
CATGACCCCTCCCTTTGGCATGGGCGATCGCTTGGTTTGGTTAGTCGATGCCACCCTAACCCAACGCTGTCCCGATGCTTGGTTGGCAGAGCTAGAGCGATCGCTGCCTGTCCTACCCGCCACCACCACCCTGTTGCTCACAACGCCCTCCAAGCCCGATCAGCGGTTAAAATCCACCAAACTGCTGCAAAAACACGCTGAGATCCAAGAGTTCTCCCCGATCCCCCCCTGGAAGACTGAGCAACTGGTGAAACTGGTGCAAACCGCCGCTCAAGAGCTAGAGCTAAAACTCACCTCTGACGCCATCCAACGACTGGCGGAGGCGATCGGCAACGACACCCGCCAACTCTACAACGAGTTGGAAAAGCTCAAAGTCTACGCCGGAGACCAGAAAAAACCCTTGGGAGCCGAGGCGATCGCCGCGCTGGTCTCCACCTCCACCCAAACCAGTCGGCAATTAGCGGCGGCTGTGCGACAAGCAGACATCGACCAAGCCCTGACCTTGCTGGCGGACTTATTGAATCGCAATGAACCCGCTCTCCGCATTGTGTTTACCCTGGTGGCTCAGGTGCGGACGTGGTTGTGGATTAAGGTAATGGGGGAATCGGGGGAACGGGATGAACGGGCGATCGCCCGCGCCGCAGAAATCGGCAATCCCAAACAACTTTATTACTTGCAAAAGGACGTGCAACCTTTGTCTTTAACAAGCCTGCGGCAAGCCCTATCTGTGTTGCTTGAGCTAGAAGCGGGACTGAAGGATGGCGCGGAGGAATGGTCGCTGTTTTCCAGCAAAATCATTGAACTCTGCCTGTTGTTTCAACAACCCAGGCTCGATCGAGTGAAAGCACAGAAATTGCGTTAGTCTACAGGAGACGGGAGATCTGGGTGATGCGGTTCGCTAACAGCCCTATCCTGAAGTGCCATTTGCCGTTGTCATTTCAATTCACCTATGGAAAACCCGTTGCATCAGCGCATTGTCCCCATGCCCGCCGTTGAAGCAGAGGACGTTCTGATTGCTCACCACTTGGCGATCGAATTTCGCGCAGAACTGCACAGCCGCGATGCCTTTGAACAGCACTGTCGATGGTACGAAAAAATCTCTCTGCAACATCAACAAGAGCTAGCCGCCATGCAAACAGAGTTTAATTTCTTTCGTTTGTTTCGCCGCTAGCGATCGATCCTCATACTGGCTAATCGCCAACCGCTACTACTTAAATCAACTCCAGCTCATTTTCCCGCAAATGCGCCCGAAACTTGCCAGCAAACTTGATTTGAAACGGAAAATTGGCGCTAATCGGTGCCCCATTCCATTCGCGCAACACCGCTGTGATTTCCCCCTCTAGCCCTTGAATGTCAAAGGCTTGGTTGCGGTGCTCTGGATGGTGATAGACCATAACCGACTCTTTGACACGCACGCGATCGCCAACCTGCATAACTACCCAATGTCTCTGTAACGACGACAACAAATTTTGCTAGATCTATCTTTGCACAGATGATCCCCCCTGGAGAGCTTAATCTATTTGGCTCAATTGGAAAACGGCTCCTGTTCCTCTGGTCTCAACCATTCAAAGGTTTCCTGGAAGCCCACGGGGTCAAGTTGTCGCCAAATGGCGATCGAGGCTGCTCCCGTCAAGAACATGAACGCCGCCAAGCTCAACACCGCCCACAGATTGATCGAGGCTGGCTTTTCTGTGGGAACTGGCGGTGGTTCCTCAACCGCAGGAGCCACGGGATGGGGCTGATCGTAGAGCAACGCCCTAGCCGAGTCAGACAATTCCGACTCCAGTGGGTCAAGCTGAATCAATTCAGGATGGGCGAAGTCGAGGGGGGTTGGCTCGGTGGAGACTTGACAATGTAGCAGCACCACCGAGGTATTGTCGTGCCCATTCTTGCTGTTTGCCAGATCGATCCAATACTGCACAGCGGTCTCCAGGGGCGTATTTTGCCGCAAAACCAGGTTGGTGATCGTCTCCCAGTGGCGTTCGATCCGATCGCCATCACTCAACCCATCCGAGCACAGCAGTAGCATCCCATTCTCTTCTAAAATGAATCGCTGCACAGTTGGGTGCAACAACTCGCCATCGCGGGTTCCCAGGGCTTGGGTGAGTGCTCCAGCGTCCGATCGACGCAGGGCAAGCTGGGGCAAACTGCGCTTTAACCGCACTTCTCGTGCTGCCACGTCATCATCGACGGTGAGCAAGTGGCAATAGTGCGGCGTCAACCAGTAGGCGCGGCTATCCCCCACATGCACCAAATACAATTCATGGCTATTCCCCGTGCCCTCCGGCTGCTCGATGGTTTGATCCGTCGGAGGAATCGTCTGGGGCAATTGCAACGCTATCACCAGGGTCGTGCCCATGCGTTGTCGGGCTTCTCGCCCTTGCAGGTTGTTCTGTTCGGCAATTAGGTTGTTTGCTACGCGCACGATCGCCTCCAACTGCTGCGCCACCACATGGGGCGGTGTGATTCCAGGCTCCTCGGCAATCTCTGCCAACATGGCAAGCACCTGAAGCTGGAGCGATCGCAGTGCCAGTTGACTCGCCACTCCCCCCCGCATGTCCGCCAATGCCATCACAGACGACCGCCAAACTGGGCACCAGCGGATCGTTCAACGGGGGTTCAGCCCCGATCGTCATCGGATAGCAGGCATCCTCATTGTGATTGCGTTGCGGTCCGGTGGTGGTTGCCCCTGCCACGGTCAATTTCAGCGGCAGTCGGGCAGCTTGTTCCAGCAACAGTTGATTAAAGGCAGCGGCGATCGCCGCTGCCGATTCCTCCGTCGCTTGCTGCATTTGCTCCACCAGTTGTTGCAATCGATCCACAATTTGCGGATGGGATTCGGGCAACCAGTGCCAAGCCGTTGCCAACTGGGCAAGCGATGGCGCGGTGGCAGGATCGTCGGCGCTCAGCTCTTGTAAGCGGACTCGCCAGCCCTCCACCCGAATGTTCTCCGGTTTGAGCAGGCTGGCGGCAACGCCCGCCTCCACCAACGGTGTCCATAGCTCCAGCAATTGCCACAGCCAATAGACCTGCCGCACAGCCGTTGCCCCTTGCCAGCCCTGGGCGATCGCTGGAAACCACTCACCCTTGCGATCGACGGGAATATTTTCCAACAGCAACACATCTGTTCCATCCAAGGCTTCTGCCGAGCAAAACCCAAAGGGGGTGGGCAGGTGCAACCGATAGGGGTGGAGCCGTAGATAGGGTAGGAGGGCGTCGGGTAGCTCGGAGGGGGTGGGGGGAGCAATGGCAGGTCGGGTATCGAGCCACAGCCGAGGGGCAATCATGCCATAGCGTTCTGCGACAAGCGTGTCGGGAGAGTAGGGAATCTGTGCCCCAACCGTCCAGAGGTGACGATGGGTGAGGGGTGTTTGGCAGCGATCGCACACTCGCTTTTGGTAGGCATTGTCTGAATACAAGCACGCCGGGTTAGAACATTGAATAGAAAAAGCAGTGCGATTCATGATTCAGACCCTACCAAAACTCTTTTTATACAAATTAGGAACAACGCTGTCAATCTACCATTCGCTAGGATAGATTGAGTCCAGTGATTCTGTTTTCAGGGATTAAATCCTCAGGGGTTGTAGAACCAATCAGGGCATTGCAGTCGATTCCTCAACCAGTCTCAGATTGTCCCTTACTCAGCACCCCTTCATTGCTCCATTCCATTCTCTATAGTTGCTTCTATGTCGCTCAATCCTCCCATTTTGTGGTTACTTGCGGGTATTGCGTTGTGTGTGATTGAGTTTGTGGTCCCCACCGCGTTTGTAGAATTTGTCATGGGGATTAGTGCGATTGCGGTGGCTTTGCTGTTGTTTGCGGTTCCCCAATTATCCCTTGGGGTTCAGGTGGGAATTTGGTTGGTGTTGTCGATCGCCCTCACCTGGGCAACGCGTCGCTTTGTTTCTAACACCAAACCTACCACGCTGCAAGATTCCTCTGAGGCACAAACCTTAACGGAAATTCTCCCAGGGGAAACGGGACGGGTGCTGTATGAAGGCAATTCTTGGGCGGCACGGTGCGGAGATGAGGCGTTGGCGATCGCCCCCCAGCAAAAAGTCTATGTGATCGGTCGTCGAGGCACGACATTGATTGTTATGCCCCAGAGCGCGTTGAATGCTTAATTCGATCGCGCAGCTTGTTTTCAATTTCCTATTCAATTGCAGAGGTCAGTTCAATGGAAGGCATACTTGCGTTTATCCTGTTGTTGGGCGGCGTCACCACCCTGGGCAGTTCCGTCAGAATCGTCAGCCAGGGAAATGAGGAATTGGTGGAAACCCTTGGTCGCTACAATGGCAAGAAATTGGTTGCCGGACCCAACTTGATGATTCCGTTTGTCGAGCGAGTGGTGTACCGAGAAACCATCCGCGAGAAAGTGCTCGACATTCCCCCCCAACCCTGTATCACCCGTGACAACGTGTCGATCACGGTGGATGCGGTGGTCTATTGGCGGATTGTGGATTTGGAAAAAGCCTACTACAAGGTGCAAAACCTGCAATCGGCGATGGTCAACCTGGTGCTCACCCAAATTCGGGCAGAGATGGGGAAGCTGGAATTGGATGAAACCTTTACGGCGCGATCGGAAATTAACGAGATTTTATTGCGCGAACTCGATCAATCCACCGACCCCTGGGGCGTCAAAGTCACCCGTGTAGAATTGCGCGACATCGTGCCCTCCAAAGCGGTACAGGAGTCAATGGAATTACAGATGTCCGCCGAACGCCGCAAGCGAGCCGCCATTCTCACCTCCGAAGGGGAACGGGAAGCTGCTGTCAACTCATCGCGCGGTCGGGCAGAGGCTCAAGTTCTAGAGGCAGAATCCCACCAAAAAGCCGCGATTCTTGCCGCAGAAGCCCAGCAAAAAGCCACCATCCTCAAAGCCCAAGCGGAGCGTCAAGAACGGGTACTCAAAGCCCAGGGGGCAGCGGAAGCCCTGAAAATTGTTGGACAAGCTTTGCAAGCTGACCCGCGTGCCCAAGAAGCATTACAGTTCCTACTGGCACAGGGTTACATGGAAATGGGAACGGCGATCGGCAACAGCGAAAGCAGCAAAGTCATGTTCATGGACCCACGCACGATTCCCGCTACGTTGGAGGGGATGAAGGCGATCGTTGGTGAAGCCGTGCCCTCGGTCCCAGAAAATTTTGACCTCAATGTCAATCATCCAAAGTACTAAAGAGGTGCGGCATTCGCAGATAGCAAGGGTTGCCAAATCATCTCACCGAGTGCCACGCCCTTCCCATCATGTCCAGTAAAGCAGTTGGGCGTAGGGGAACCGATCGCCCAATTGCTGCTCAAAGAATTGCCGAAGCTGCTTCATAGTGTCGGTGTCGTAAACGTATTTCAGACCCCCAAACTTATTGCGCTTAATACTGCGAGTCGATTCATCCATGTCCAATTGGCTGTAGGGATACCAGCCCTCCAACACCTCCTTGGAACCGGGCGTGAAGCGGTGAGAGATCAATTCGACCGTCAGATCGCAGTCAAAATCGAGTGCGGCTTCGATCTGGTCAAATAGAGCGCTGTAGTGGGTTTGCCAATCGTCGATCGCCATAATTGGCGCGATCACCAGCCCAACTGGATAACCTCCACCACCTTGTTCTGGAGGAAGTGCCAATCGCCGCAGGGCTTGCAATCGGGAAGCGACAGACGCCGTGCCTCCCTCAAATCGCTGCGACACTGGAGCAGCATTGACACTGATACGACAACGGGTATGTCCATTGTGGGGCAAGTCCAACAAATCCTCTACGTGGTCAAACTTCGAGACCCAGCGGAGATAGCCATCCTCCCGTGTGCCAAAGTAGCGAATACACTCCGCCAAACTCCCGGTCAAATGCTCAATTCCTAACGGATCAGTGTAACAACTCACCTCAAAGGAAGTCTGCTCCTGAGGACGCTCGTAAGCACCCAAGTTCGCTAAAATCGCAGGCAGGTTTGCGTAAACCCGAATCACCGGAGGACCCTGCAAACTACCCGCCAGATAACAATATTGACAATGCGCCGGACATCCCTCCGCCAGGTGAAACTGCCAATCGGCAGATGGCGGAATCGGGCTAAGCTTGAACTGGCTGGGAGGAGCCGTCACCAATGCCAACGTGCGCTTGGAGATGTCGTAGGTCTGCCGCTCCGTCTCACCCCGCAACCCCGTGAGGCGATTGCGCGGCAACTCTTCGATCGGCAAATCAAACGATCGCACCCGCTGTAAAATCTGCTGCCCCCACGGTTCCTCCAATACCGCCGGAGTCACCAATACTCGTTCTGGCATCCACAATCGCGATGGACGAGGACTAGTAGATGTAGAAGTGGGAGTGATCGGTGTAGAAGTAACCAAATGTGCTATTCCCTACTCAACTATTTCTATTGTGACGAACTCCAATGGGTCAACAATCTATAGATAGAGCGGCTTCCCACCTACCAAAAGTAGGGGTTATTGCCATTGGCTAATCGCTAACAGCTCCCTACCGTCGCCGTTCTTGCAACTTCTGATACACCGCTCGAATATCGACATTGTGATGGGCGATCGCCACCAGCGTGTGATAGAACAAATCCGCCACCTCAGCGGCGATCGCCACCGCATCATCGTCCTTACACGCCATCACCACCTCAGCGGCTTCCTCACCGATTTTTTGAGGATGGCATTGTCGCCACCTGCCAGCAAGCGATTGGTGTAGGAGTCGAGGCGGGGGTGATCGCGGCGATCGCAGATCACTTGAAACACTTGCGACAGCGTATCGGCTGGGGGAGGGCTGATGGCGTCTTCAATCTGGTGAAAGCAACTGCGTTCTCCCGTGTGGCAAGCGATATCTCCGACTTGTTCGATCGTCAGTAGAATGGCATCGCTGTCGCAGTCGTAGCGCACCGATTTGACCTTTTGCAAATGCCCGGAAGTTTCGCCTTTATGCCACAACTCGGAGCGCGATCGACTCCAATACCAAGCTTCACCCGTGGCTAGGGTGGCATGGAGCGCTGCTTGATTCATCCATGCCAGCATCAACACGGTGCCATCGAGGTAGTCTTGAGCGATCGCAGGCACCAATCCCTGTTCGTTGTAACGAATGCGATCGAAGGGAATGGCAGATTCTAAATCTGACGGAGCAGTCGCCATGCAATTTCACCCATTTGTCGAGTTTTTAGAGTGGTTCAATTTTGACACGATTTGCCTAATTTGTTGTAACGCCTCGGCTGGCTAGAAATGTGTCGATACCGTTACAATCGCGCCCATCATAACTCCGCCACTTTAGTCGAATCATTCATCCTAAAGTAGTTGATAATCCTACCTTTGCGAAGGAACTCAATCTAACTCTAATCAGGGCTTAACCTTTAGTTATTCCTACTATAACGCTCGATCGGTACACTCCTGGCAGACCTAATTTAGATAGTCAGAGCAAAATCCATCTACAATCCGCATCAAAGCAATAAGCTCAGAGTTTTCGGCTTTTTTTGCAACATGGGTGGCTTTTTTTATTTGAGGCGGCATTAAGTTTGATTGGGCGTTTCTTTCTGCAATGTTTTGAGCTTTCTACGGTCAATTCTTATCGACTGAGATGCTTCTTCTAAAAGCAATTTAGTCCTCTTTACCGTTTATTCTTTTACTGACAAAGCTATGATTTTTTGGTCAAGAAAATCTCCAACCAAGCGATCGTTTCCCAAAGGCAGATGGGTCAACCTAACCTCTCTGTTCTTGTCGGCGTTTGCCGCAATGGTGTTTGTTTCGTCGTGTGTGGTCGATGCCGATAATGCGGATGCGCCCACGGGAACCGCCCCGGCTGGCAATGGTGCGATTACCGTCTACACCGCCCTTGAAGACGACCAGATTCAGGGCTATTTGACCAGCTTCAAAGAGCAAAATCCTGAGATCGCTGTCAATATCGTGCGCGATTCTACGGGTGTGGTCACGGCTAAATTGCTGGCTGAAAAAGACAACCCCCAAGCCGATGTCGTCTGGGGTTTGGCAGCGTCGAGTTTGCTGGTTGCCGATCAACAGGGCATGTTGGAACCCTATGCGCCTGCTGGATTAGAGAACGTCCAGGAGCAGTTCCGTGATCCCCAAAACCCGCCCCACTGGGTTGGGATCGATGCGTGGATGTCTGCCTTTTGTGCCAACACCGTGGAATTGGCGGAGCGGAATTTGCCCGTTCCCAAGTCGTGGGCAGATTTGATCAAGCCGGAATACCAGAACTTGGTAGTGATGTCCAATCCTGCCTCCTCTGGAACCGGATTCCTGTCGGTCTCTGCAATTCTGCAATGATGGGTGAAGAAGAAGGTTGGCAATATTTAGATGCGCTGCACAAGAACGTCGCCCAGTACATGCACTCTGGCTCTCGTCCTTGCAAAGCCGCTGGGGCGGGCGAGTACCCGATCGGCATTTCCTTTGATTACCGGGCTGTCAAGCAAAAGAACGATGGCGAACCGATCGAGCCAGTCTTCCCCGCTGAGGGTTCTGGGTGGGATATCGAGGCAAACGCATTGGTGAAAAAGGCGGAAATCAAGCCCGAAGCCAAGACCTTCCTCGACTGGGCAATCACCCCCGAAATCTCCAAGCAATACGCCGCTAGCTTCCCGATCACGGCGGTCAAGACCGATGTTCCCGTTCCCGCAGGCTACCCCGCTGACCCCTTGGCGCAGTTGATTGAAAACGACTTGAACTGGGCGGCTGAGAATCGCGATCGCATTCTTGAGGAATGGACGAAGCGGTATGACGCTAAATCTGAGCCAAAGACGGAGTAAGGGTGATTAGCGGTTAGTCGTAGGTTGGGTTTCGTACCTCAACCCAACCTACTAGCGCGGCGAACTTAATTTCGTAGGTTGGGTTGAGTGTTAATGAAACCCAACAGGTCTATAGGTGTTGGGTTTCACGCTGTTCAACCCAACCTACGTGAAACCGTTCATCAGTCGTAACCAGCCTTCCGCCTTCATCCCTCCGCCTTCATCCTTTCAGAGGACTCCGTTATGGTGAATTTTTCAGAACAACCCGTTACCACCTCAACTCAGAGCGATCGCCCGATCGCCCCACCTGCTACTGCTGGACGCTTAGCCACCCCTGCAACAGCGGATTTGGGCAAGCCCTACCTGCAAATTGAGAATGTCCAGAAGTCCTTTGGTAAGTTTGTGGCACTACGGGATGTTTACCTGGATGTGTATCCGGGGGAGTTCCTTTGTCTACTGGGTCCAAGCGGTTGCGGCAAGACCACCTTGCTGCGGATTATCGCTGGGTTAGAGGAGCAGACTAGCGGGCGAGTGATTCAGGCGGGTAAGGATGTCTCGAACCTGCCCCCCTCGAAGCGGGATTTTGGGATTGTGTTTCAGTCCTACGCGCTGTTTCCCAACCTCACGGCTACCCAAAATGTTGCCTACGGGTTGCAAAACGCCAAGAAACCCAAGTCAGAAATCAACGCACGGGTGGAAGAGTTGATTGAACTGGTGGGCTTAACCGGGTTTGGGCACAAATACCCCTCCCAAATGTCGGGGGGACAACAGCAACGGGTGGCGCTGGCACGGGCACTGGCGCTGTCTCCGGGATTGTTGTTGCTGGATGAGCCGTTGTCAGCGCTGGATGCTCAGGTGCGGGTGAAACTGCGTACCGAGATTGCCCAATTGCAGAAACGCCTGGGGATTACCACGGTGATGGTGACGCACGACCAAGCGGAAGCCCTGGCAATGGCAGATCGAATTGTGGTGATGGACAAGGGCTACATTGCTCAGGTGGGAACGCCCCGCAGTGTTTACCAAAGTCCCTCCACTCCCTTTGTGGCGAACTTTATTGGGGTGATGAACTTTTTGACTGGGGAAATGCTGGGGGACGATCGGGTGCGTTGTGGGAACTTGGTTCTGCAAGTGGCTGAATCCGAGGTTCCCGTTGGGCAAGGGGTGCGAGTCGCCATTCGTCCAGAAGATATCCAAGTCCTCGGTGAGGAACAGGCGGCGATCGGCGGTACGCTCAATCAAATCACCACCGAAGTCCAAAGCATGGAATTCCAGGGTTCTGGCTACCTGGTGGCGCTCAGACCCGATGGCGATTCCAAGGAAATTCTGACGATCGACCTCTCCATCCACGACACGCGCCGATTGAATCTATCGCCCGGTTCCTCACTCAAGATCTATCTGCCCCCCGATTTACTGCGAGTGTTTCCAGCCAACTAGCCACAAGCAGTAGGTTGGGTTGAGGCACGAAACCCAACATTGACAAGGATTCGTGTTGGGTTTCGCTGTGCTCAACCCAACCTACGTGAGCGATCGCACTTCACCAATAGCCCCTAGCCAACAGTCCCAAACCATGACCTCTACTGCGCCTCAAAAATCATTCCTCAACTCTCTTTTTCCGCCGAGTCGTCGGATTGTCACCCCCGAAGACTGGATGATGCGGATGTTGCTGGGCTTGGGAACCGTGTTCCTCTTGGTGGGGGTGGTGTTGCCGTTGATTCCGATGGTGATGCGGAGTTTCTATGACACCAAGGGCGAGTGGATTGGGTTGAGTAACTACGTGCGCTACCTGACCACGCCTGCATTGGCGCGATCGTTCTTCAATAGTTTGTGGGTGCGATCGCCACTACGGTAATCGCCGTGCTCCTCGCCTTTGCCTATGCCTATGCCCTCACCCGCACCGCCATGCAGGGTAAGCGGGTTTTTCGGATGTTGGGGATGTTGCCGCTGTATATTCCGCCGCTTGCCCATGCGATCGGGCTGATCTACCTGTTTGGCAATCAGGGATTGGTAACGACGGGGCTATTTGGCGTACTGCCGGGGATGAATATCAACCTCTACGGCTTCAATGGCATTCTGATTGGCGAATTGCTCTACTGCTTTCCCCAAGCGCTGGTGATTATGATCACGGCGCTGAGCCTGACGGATGCTCGTCTCTACGAAGCGGCGAACGTGTTGGGCAGTTCCACCATCCGCACCTTTCTGACCGTGACATTGCCCAGCGTGAAATACGGATTAATCAGCGCTATTTTCGTCTGCTTCATTTTGGCGTTTACCGACTTCGGCGTGCCCAAGGTGGTGGGTGGCAGCTACAACGTTCTGGCTACGGACATCTACAAGCAGGTGATTGGTCAGCAGAACTTTTCAATGGGCGCAACCATCAGTGTGTTCCTGCTGATTCCGGCAGTGCTGGCATTTGTGCTCGATCGCATTGTCCAACGTCGCCAAACCGCACTGGTGAGTGCCAAAGCCGTTCCCCTCCAGCCCAAGCCCAATCCCACCCTGGACTGGATCATGTTTGGCTTCTGCACCCTGGTCGCCGCCTTTGCCGTGATTGTCCTATTGACCATCATCCTGGCATCCTTGGCGCAGGTATGGCCCTATAACCTTGCCCCTAGCTTGAAGAACTACGACTTTAGCCGAGTCGGGGGCGGCGGCATGGCGGCGTATTGGAACAGTATTCGCATGTCGCTGTATACGGCGGTGTTTGGTACGATCGCCGTCTTCATCACCGCCTACTTAGTCGAAAAAGCCAAGGGACTACGGGCACTGCGATTCCTCAACTACTTCCTCTCCACCGTTCCCCTCGCCCTACCGGGTCT
Organism: Leptolyngbyaceae cyanobacterium SL_7_1; assembly: GCA_012032525.1. Lineage (GTDB taxonomy): Bacteria > Cyanobacteriota > Cyanobacteriia > Elainellales > Elainellaceae > JAAUSV01. The sequence continues at coordinate 6,613 of JAAUSV010000060.1, read as the reverse complement.
GGTCTTGGGTCTCTCTTATGTCTTCTTTTTCAATAGCCCCTCCTGGCGCATTCCCTTCACCGGGTTAGCCCTCGTCAACCCCTTCCACGGGCTATATGGCACGATGGGCATCATGGTGTTGTGCACCATCATCCACTTCTTCACCGTCTGCTTCCTCACCGCCACCACTGCCCTGAAGCAGATCGACCCAGAGTTTGAATCCGTCTCCGAGTCAATGGCAGTCCCCTTCTACAAAACCTTCTGGCGGGTCAGCGTCCCCCTCTCTCTTCCCGCCATTTTAGAAATTGGCATCTACTTCTTCATCAACGCCATGATCACCATCTCCGCGTTGATCTTCATCTACCCCGCCACACTCCCCGTTGCTGCCGTGGCGATCGTCAACATGGACGACGCCGGAGACACCGCCCCCGCCGCCGCCATGTCCGTCCTCCTCGTCTTCACCAGCATCGGTGCTCAGATCCTCTATTGGCTAGTGACACGCGGAATGCGGCAACGCACACAGGCGTGGTTGAAGAAGTAGGGATGGAGACATGAATGCGAAAGAATCAACGACAAACGATCAACATTCAACGACGAATGATCAACATTCAACCGCGAATGATCAAGCAACACATATCCTCTCAACCCCCAACTCTCCTACCTTCCACCAATCTGACTCAACCTCCCCTCAACCCACACCACCTTTTTGGAGGGGGTCTGGGGGACGCAACCCGTCCTCCAGCGGGGGTTGTTAGGGGAGGTCACCCCTAACGGGGGGTTTGGGGCTCCCCCAAGGCTCGGATCATCAAACAATCCAACCAACAACCAATCCACACCCCCAATCCACCACCCAACACTTCAAATAATCCACCCCCAACCACTATGCCCCCCATCCAACTCATCATCTGCGACATGGCAGGCACCACTATCCAAGACCAAAACGAAGTCCAGCAGTGTTTCTTTGCCGCCGCCGATCGCACCGGACTCAAAGCCGAACCCGATCAGATCACCGCCATGATGGGTTGGTCAAAAAAACGCGTCTTCCAAACCCTCTGGCACCAACAACTCGGAGCCGACCACCCCGACTGCCCCAGCAAAATCGAAGCCTCCTTCGTCCAGTTCCGAGAAATCCTAGAAGCCCACTACCGCACCGCCCCCATCCATCCCACTGAGGGGTGCCTGGAGCTATTTGCCTGGCTGAAGGATCATCAGGTGGCGATCGCCCTCACCACTGGCTTCTACCGCGAAGTCACCAACATCATCCTCCAACGCTTGGGCTGGGATCAGGGGCTAAATTCCCATTATGTAGGCACTACTGACTCCATCATTCAAGCCTCTGTCACCCCCTCCGAAATCTTTCACCAGGAAGGACGCCCCGCCCCCTTCATGATTCAAAAAGCCATGTATCGCTTGGGAATTGCCGACCCGCAAAACGTAGTCAATATTGGCGACACCCCATCGGATATCGAATCGGGGATCAACGCCCACTGCCGCTATTCCTTTGGCATCACCAACGGGACGCATAGCCGATCGCAATTGGCAGTTTATCCCAATGACGGATTGCTAGACTCATTGGTGGAGCTAAAGCACAAGCTAGCAGGGTTAATCGATGTGTAGGTTGGGTTGAACAGCGTGAAACCCAACGTTTTTAGACTTGTTGGGTTTCGTTATCACTCAACCCAACCTACGGGAGCACCAGGATTCACGTAGACGCACTAGTAGAATCTACCGGGAGACGACATGGTAAAACAAACAGAGGTAGCGATCGTTGGAGCAGGCATTGTTGGGCTTGCCCACGCCCTCGCCGCTGCCAAACAGGGCGCAAAGGTAACAGTGTTTGAGCGCAACTCCTACGCCGTTGGAGCTTCGATTCGCAACTTTGGCATGGTATGGCCCATTGGTCAGCCAGTGGGGGTGATGTATGAGCGGGCAGTGCGATCGCGCCAACTTTGGCTAGAACTCGCCACCGCCGCCGAGTTCCATCTAGAAACCTGCGGTTCCCTTCACTTGGCGTACCGAGCCGATGAACTGGCAGTGCTAGAGGAATTTATCGCCACCACGACAAATGCAGGCTACAATGCTAAGCTGCTCACGCCCAGCGAAGTCGCAGACAAAAGCCCCGCCGCCATCACCGAAGGCTTGCGTGGTGCCCTTTGGACGTCGAGACGGAGTGCACTGTTGACCCGCGAGAGGCAATTCGCAAACTACCCGACTACCTCAACCACCGCTATGGGGTTGAGTTTCTGTTCAATACCGTTGTCACCGACATTGCCTACCCCCATCTCACGGCTGGCGGAGAAAAGTGGAGTGCCGATCGCATCTTTGTGTGCAGCGGAGCCGACTTTGAAACCCTGTATCCCGCTCTCTACGCCACCAGCGGCATCACCAAAGTCAAGTTGCAGATGATGCGCACTGGCACTCAACCCAACGGCTGGCGCCTAGGTCCGTCCCTCTGTGGCGGCTTAACCCTGACCCACTACAGCGCCTTTGCCCATTGCCAATCGCTAGACGCTCTCAGAACTCGCATCGAAACCGAAACCCCTCACTTTCCCCAATGGCACATCCACGTGATGATGTCCCAAAATGGGCGGGGCGAACTGGTGATCGGCGACTCCCACGAATATGGCTTGAATCCCGAACCATTTGACAAGGAACTGATCAACGATTACGTCTTGGATTATCTCCAGGGATTTGCCAATGTGCCCTCACTGGCGATCGCCGAAAAATGGCACGGCATCTATGCCAAACTCCCCGGCAAAACCGAATTCATTGCCCAACCCTCACCCAATGTCACCATTGTCAATGCCCTGAGTGGAGCGGGCATGACCCTCTCCTTTGGGACGGCGGAGGCGATCGTTGAGGGGTCACTGGCGGCGGTGGCGGAGTTGGTGTCGGTGGGGTAGAACTTGGCTAATCGCTAACAAACGTATGAACCCAACTCTATTGATCTTGCTCAATCACCTGCGATCGCAGGGACATGCCCAATACGATGGGGAAGCAGTGACCCAGTTGGCTCACGCGCTGCAAGCTGCCAGTTTGGCGCTGGAGCATCAGGCTAGTCCGGAGTTGGTGACGGCGTGCCTGTTTCACGATTTAGGACATTTGCTTAATAAAACCGAAGATGGAGGGACGGACGATCGCCATGAGTACCGGGCACTGGGGATATTGCGATCGGTGTTTCCGGCAGCAGTGACGGAGCCGATTCGCTTGCATGTGGAGGCAAAGCGCTACCTCTGTGCGGTGGAGCCTGGGTATTGGCAGGGCTTGTCGGCTGAGTCCCAACGCAGTTTGGTAGGGCAAGGGGGCGTCTTCGCACCGTCTGAAGCCGCCCTGTTCATTGCCCAACCCCATGCCGAGGCGGCAGTGCAGTTGCGGCGTTGGGATGAGCAAGCCAAGGTGGTTCGGGCGGTGACGCCTAATCTGGAGGTGTTTGCGGCGATCGCTCACACGTGCTGTTATTCCTAATTTGAGAATAGCCAGAGCCTTGCCCCAGACTGGGGCGGTTGGGCTATGATCACCTCTAACCCAGCGATCTACATCCAACCAACTCGAATGATTACTTCTACCGAATATGCCCAACGGCGCGATCGCCTCATGTCCAAATTAGGCAAGGGCACCGCCGTATTTCGTAGTGCGCCAATGGCGGTGATGCACAATGATGTCGAATACAACTTTCGCCAAGACAGCGACTTCTTTTACCTCACCGGATTTAATGAACCCAGTGCCGTAGCCGTGTTTGCACCTCACCACGCAGAACATCAGTTTATTCTGTTTGTTCAGCCCAAGGATCTAGAGAAGGAAACCTGGACAGGCTATCGAGTTGGGGTAGAAGCGGCGAAAGATCGGTATGCCGCCGACATGGTGTATCCGATCGCCGAGTTAGACGAGAAATTGCCCCAGTATTTGGAAAAAGCCGATCGAATCTATTACCACATGGGACGCGATCGCCATTTCAACGATCGTTTGTTAAAACACTGGCAAAAACTCCTGGCGACCTATCGCAAGAAAGGCATAGGACCGACGGCGATCGAAGACCCGATCACCGTCCTCCATCCCCTACGGCAGGTGAAAAGTCCGGCTGAGATTGAGCTAATGAAGACGGCGGCGGAAATTGCTGTTGATGCCCACAACCGTGCCCTTGCGTTTGCTACAGTGGGACGCTACGAGTACGAAGTCCAAGCCGAGATTGAACACACCTTCAAACGGCGGGGGGCTGATCCGGCGTACCCCTCGATCGTGGCGGCGGGAGCCAACGCCTGCGTCTTGCACTACACCGAAAACACCCAACAGATCCAACCCAATGACTTGTTACTGATTGATGCAGGGTGCGCGTACCACTACTACAACTCCGATATCACCCGCACCTTTCCGGTCAGCGGCAAGTTCACAGCAGAGCAGCGGACGATTTACGAGATTGTCTTGCAGGCACAACTGGCGGCGATCGCCCAAATTCAACCCGGCAATCCCTATGCAGCCATCCACGACACTGCCGTCCGTGTCATTGTCGAAGGGTTAATGTCCCTGGGATTATTGCAGGGTGATATTGAGGAGATTATCAAGGAAGAAAAGTACAAACCCTTCTACATGCACCGCACCGGGCACTGGTTAGGGCTAGATGTGCACGATGTTGGGGTTTACCAACACGGCGAAACCCCCCATAATCTGGAACCGGGTCATGTGTTTACGGTGGAACCGGGCATTTACATCTCCCCCTCCATCAAACCCGCTGAGGGACAGCCCGAAGTCGATCCCCGCTGGCACGGCATCGGCATTCGGATTGAAGATGATGTCCTTGTCACTGCCAATGGCTGCGATATCCTCACCGCTGGCGTTCCCAAGGCGATCGACGATCTAGAGCATCGCTAAGTCAAGCGTCCTGTCGTTACAATTTGTCGCACACAGGAGTCTCAGCTCTCAGAGAGAATTGAACTATAGCGATCGACCCAGATCCCCGGCCTCTCAAAGAAGCCGGGGATCTTAGCCAGCAGATTGTACTACCCGTCCAGATCATTACGGCTAATTGCTAATCGCTACCCTGGGATTACCTCCTTCGACAGAGATAAATCCTCCATAAAAACTAGTTAATATTACTGATATTTCCCCATTGGTGAGTCTGAAGCCATGCAAATCGCGCTTTCCCCGACAGAGTTGGAACCCGTTGCTCCGTTTTCGTATCTTCAGGCTCAACTGCGCGATCGCTGGCAGTCGATCGACCGGTTAGACAGTGGCAATTGTGACATTGTGGTGATCCCGTCCCTCAGCCTTGATCAGCAGGAACTGAAGAAGATCAAGGGGGTGCATCACTACGAGGAGCGCTTACTGTTTTCGTTGATTCGACTGCGCAACCCCCGCACTCGGCTGATCTACATCACCTCTCAGCCGATTCATCCCAGTGTGATCGATTATTACTTGCAACTGCTGCCGGGTGTGCCGTTTTCCCATGCCCGCGATCGCCTGTTGCTCCTGTGCACCCACGATGCCTCCCTCGCGCCCCTCACCCAAAAAATCCTGGAGCGCCCTCGCTTACTAGCTCAGCTACGGCAGGTGATTCGTCCCAACCAGGCATACATGACCTGTTTCAACTCCACTCACCTGGAGAAAGAACTGGCGATGCAGTTGGGCGTCCCCTTGCTCGGACTCGATCCAGAACTGCTCTATTGGGGAACTAAAAGTGGGAGTCGTCAGATTTTTGCCGAAGCAGGCGTGCCCCATCCCGATGGCAGCGAGTTGATGTGGAATGCGGCAGATTTGGCAGCGGCGGCGGCGGACTTGTGGGAGCGCCAACCCAACTTGCAACGGATTGTGGTGAAGCTGAACGAAGGCTTTTCAGGAGCCGGAAATGCTTTGTTAGATCTGCGCCCGATCGCCCAGGTCGCCCCCGGTCACGCCTCCACCGCGCAACGGATTCAGGCTATTGCCGATCGCTTTCCTCACCTGAGTTTCCAATCCGACACCGAGTGTTGGGAGCATTTTAGTCAACGGATTGGCGAGTTGGGGGCGATCGTCGAAGCCTTCATCGAGGGTGACGTGAAGCTGTCTCCCAGCGTCCAGGGGCGCGTTACCCCCACGGGTGAGGTGGAAATTCTCTCGACCCACGACCAGATTTTGGGCGGACCCGATGGGCAAATCTTCCTGGGGTGTCGCTTCCCGGCAGACAATAGCTATCGTTTGCAGTTGCAGGAGTATGGGAAGCGAGTGGGTGAGAATTTGGCTGCCAAGGGAGCACTGGAGCGATTTAGCGTTGATTTCATTGCCACCCCCCATGCCGATCGCTCTGAGGAATGGGATATCCAGGCGATCGAAATCAACCTGCGCAAGGGCGGCACCACCCATCCGTTTATGACGCTGAAACTGCTGACCTGTGGGCACTACGACTACGACAGCGGCTTGTTCCGCAACCAGCGCGGCATTCCCAAGTACTACATCGCCACCGATAATTTGCAAAAAGACGCTTACAAGGGGTTGCTGCCCAGTGACCTGATGGATATCATCGCCCAGCGGCACCTGCACTACGACAGCACCACCCAGACTGGGACGGTGTTTCACCTGATCGGTTGCCTGTCGGAGTTTGGCAAGCTGGGGCTAACCAGCATTGGCAACTCTCCAGAGGAAGCAGAGGCAATTTATAACACTG